>NZ_WBRZ01000263.1:0-7574 GCF_008923895.1 Pseudomonas sp. GXM4 | reverse complement strand
CGAGCAACCCCCAATCTGTCCCCTCTCCCTCTGGGAGAGGGCTAGGGTGAGGGGGAAATTCGCAAGCCTTGCACGAAAATCCGAAACCCCGCATATCCCTAGTGCTAACCCCGGATCGCTGGCAGACTGCCCATCCTTTCACGCCGTTCGTTTTGAGGCTGTATGCCAACGTTTTCTCAGCGTCATGTTGTGTTCTGGGTCAGTTGCATCATCATTTTTGGCGGTTTGCTGCTGGTGCTGCCGCTGCGCCTGTTGCCGAGCCTGCTGGCCGGGTTGCTGGTGTTCGAGCTGGTCAACATGCTCACCCCGCAACTGCAACGGCTGATCGAAGGGCGGCGTGCGCGCTGGTTGGCGGTGGCGCTGCTCGGCACGCTGGTAGTAAGTGCGCTGGCGCTGATTTTCGCCGGCGCCATCAGTTTCCTCCTGCATGAAGCGGAAAACCCCGGCGCCTCGCTGGATAAGTTCATGGGCGTGGTCGATCGCGCGCGCGGGCAGTTGCCGCCGTTCATCGACGCTTATCTGCCGGCCAGCGCGGCGGAATTTCGCGTGGCGATCGGCGAGTGGGCGAGCAAGCATCTGGCCGACCTGCAACTGGTCGGCAAGGACGCTGCGCACATGTTCGTCACCCTGCTGATCGGCATGGTGCTCGGCGCGATCATCGCCCTGCAGCGCATCCCCGACGTGACCAAGCGCAAGCCGCTGGCCGCCGCTTTGTTCGACCGTTTGCATCTGCTGGTGCAGGCGTTTCGTAATATCGTCTTCGCGCAGATCAAGATTTCCCTGCTCAACACCGTGTTCACCGGGATCTTCCTCGCGGTGATCCTGCCGATGTTCGGCATCAAGCTGCCGCTGACCAAAACCCTGATCGTGCTGACCTTCCTGCTCGGCCTGCTGCCGGTGATCGGCAACCTGATGTCGAACACGCTGATCACCATCGTCGGCCTGTCGCTGTCGATCTGGGTGGCGATCGCCGCGCTGGGCTACCTGATCGTTATCCACAAGCTCGAATACTTCCTCAACGCGCGCATCGTTGGCGGGCAGATCAGTGCCAAGTCGTGGGAGTTGCTCCTGGCGATGCTGGTGTTCGAAGCCGCGTTCGGTTTGCCGGGGGTGGTGGCGGGGCCGATTTATTACGCGTATCTGAAGAGTGAGTTGAAGCTCGGAGGAATGGTCTAGAAAAGCAGCTTCGAGCTTCCAGCTTCAAGCTGCAAGTGAAAAGCAGAAGCAAGAGCCGCAGTGGCTTTTGCTCTAGCTTGCAGCTTGCAGCTTGCAGCTTGCAGCTTAAAACTTGCGGCTGCCCCTAAACGCCATAGCGTTTGCGGGCTTCAATCGCCAAACCGCTACCAATGCTGCCAAAGATGTTGCCTTCGACATGCCGGGCGTGCGGCAGCATTGCCGAGACGCTGTTGCGCAGGGCCGGGATGCCGCTGGAACCACCAGTGAAGAACACCGTGTCGACCTGATCGACCGCCACGCCAGCGTCATTCAACAACTGCGTAACGCTGCCACGCACACGCTCCAGCAAAGCCTCGATCGCCGATTCGAATAACGCGCGGCTCAGCTCGACGCTCAGCCCGGCTTCGATGCGGTCCAGCGGCACGTGGCGGCTGTCGGCGTGGGTCAGCTGGATCTTGGTTTCTTCCACTTCCATCGCCAGCCAGTGCCCGGCGCGCTGTTCGATCAGCTTGAACAGGCGATCAATACCGCCGGTGTCTTCGATGTCGTAGCGCATGCTGCCCAGCGCCAGCGTGGACTTCTGCGAGTACACCGAGTTGATCGTGTGCCAGGTCGCCAGGTTCATGTGGTGGCTGGTTGGCATGTAGGCGCCGCTCTTCATGCGGCTGCCGTAGCCGAACAGCGGCATCAGGCCTTGCAGACTCAGCTGTTTGTCGAAGTCGGTCCCGCCGATGTGCACGCCGCCGGTGGCGAGGATGTCATCGTGACGGTTGTCGACACCACGACGCTCGGGCGACAGGCGCACCAGCGAGAAGTCAGAGGTACCACCGCCGATGTCGACGATCAGTACCAGTTCTTCTTTCTCGATGGTCGACTCGTAGTCGAACGCTGCCGCGATCGGTTCGTACTGGAACGACACATCTTTGAAACCGATTTTGCGCGCCACTTCGACCAGGGTGTCTTCGGCTTCCTGGTCGGCGAGCGGATCGTCGTCGACGAAGAACACCGGGCGACCCAGCACCACTTGCTCGAATTCCCGACCGGCGGCGGTTTCGGCGCGGCTCTTGAGCTGGCCGATGAACAGCCCGAGCAGGTCCTTGAACGGCATCGCCGTGCCGAGGACGCTGGTGTCGTGCTTGATCAGCTTGGAGCCGAGCAGGCTTTTCAACGAGCGCATCAGCCGGCCTTCGTAGCCTTCCAGATACTCGTGCAGGGCCAGGCGACCGTAGACCGGGCGACGTTCCTCGATGTTGAAGAAGACCACCGACGGCAGGGTGATCTTGTCGTCTTCCAGCGCGATCATGGTGTCCATGCCGGGGCGCAGCCAGCCGACGGTGGAGTTGGACGTGCCGAAGTCGATGCCGCAGGCACGGGCTGGAGAGGCGTCTTTCATGTCTTTCGGATTCCGGTGAAAAAACGGCCGCGCAGTGTATGTCAGTGCGCGGCAGATTCGAAGGCCGGTCATCCGCTATTTCGCCGGCAGACAGCTTGAAAAGCGCCGCTTCGCCCCAAACTTGCTGGCATGGGCCGGCAGACACACCGGCGGTCGCAAGAACCGTCGTCCACTGCCGATAAACTTCTGCGGCGCCACCCGGTCACAAACTTGAGATCGGTCAACCCGGCACGTGCCAATCGGCGCATGCTGGTCTCGGCGCGAAATCGATAACGGATGGTGATCCTTCCATGGACTTCAAAGACTATTACAAGATACTCGGCGTGGAGCCGACAGCCGACGACAAGGCCATCAAGGCGGCCTATCGCAAGCTGGCGCGCAAATACCACCCCGATGTCAGCAAGGAAAAAGACGCCGAGGCCAAGTTCAAGGACGCCTCGGAAGCCTATGAAGCGCTGAAAAGTGCCGACAAACGCGCCGAATACGACGAGCTGCGCCGTTATGGCCAGCACGGTCAGCCGTTCCAGGGCCCGCCGGGCTGGCAGAGCCGTGGCGGCTTCGGCGGTGGCGGTGGCGACACGGGCGACTTCTCGGACTTCTTCAGTTCGATCTTCGGCAATCGCGGCCCCGGTTTCGGTGGCGCCGAGAGCCGCCAATCACGCGGACGCCGAGGGCAAGACGTGGAAATGGAACTGCCGGTCTTCCTCGAAGAAACCCTGTCGAACGAATCGAAGAAAGTCACCTTTCAGGTGCCGCAATACAACGCGCACGGCCAGCATGTCAGCAACACCAGCAAGAGCCTGAACGTGAAGATTCCGGCCGGCGTCACCGACGGCGAGCGGATTCGCCTGAAGGGCCAGGGCGCACCGGGCATCGGTGGCGGGGCGAATGGCGATCTGTACCTGACTATCCGGTTTGCGCCGCACCCGAAATTCGATGTTGAAGGCGAGAACCTGATCATCACCTTGCCCCTGGCTCCATGGGAATTGGCATTGGGCACCGAAGTCGCCGTGCCAACCCTGACCGGCAAGATCAACCTCAAGGTCCCGGCCGGCAGCCAGAATGGCCAGCGCATGCGCGCCAAGGGCCATGGCCTGCTGAACAAGGCCGGCGAACGCGGGTATCTGTTCGTGCAGCTCAAGGCCGTGATGCCGAAAGCCTCCGACGATGAGGTCAAGGCGCTGTGGCAGGAACTGGCGAAGAAAGCCGCGTTCAACCCGCGAGAGAACTTCTGAACCCTACGACGGAGTAGCCCATCATGAGCAGCCCCCTGATCGTTCAACTGGACCTGGCAGAATTCTGTGAGGCGGCCGATTTGTCGGACGTCTACGTGATCGAAATCGTCGAACACGGCATCCTCGAACCTCAGGGCGCGCAGCCCCGGGAATGGCGCTTCACCGATTACGAATTGGCCTTGGCCAAGCGCGCGGCGAAGCTGCGCCGTGATCTGGAACTGGAGTGGGAAGGCGTCGCGCTGGCGCTGGATCTGCTGGATGAGGTGAAGCAGTTGCGCGCCGAGAACCGCATGTTGCGCCAGCGGTTGGGGCGGCTGGTGGTCGAATAGGTTGTTTGAGGCGATGAGGTCTGACCCGGCCTCATCGCGAGTCGGCCCGCTGGTGCCGGGTTAGTGTTTGCGAGTGTTTCACCCGGTATGAACCGGCTGGATGGTCTGATAGTTTTCCGGGCACATGTTGGCAATGGATGCCGACGGTCGTAGCGCCAGCCAGACTGGCCAGCGCTGCGCAATCTTTGCAAGGAAGCCTGTCAATGCCAGTCAGACCCAAGCCGCCCAAGCCGGGCGCAGTCGATATCACCACCCCTGGGCGCACATCCCGGGATTCCGCCACGCACGGTATCGAGTCGCCGCACCTGACCCCCGGTCCGTTCATTCGCAAGACCCCGCCCGATACCAGCGAACCCGGCAGTAGCACGCAGCAAATGGAAATTGCAGCCACGCCGCACAGCGTGCAAGTCCATCCGACGCCGTCTACGTCGGGTTCCGCCCCAACCGTTGCAGCCTCCGCGCTGGAGCGTTACCTGATTGCCTCGACAGCCCCTCTACCGCAAGCGGACGTTGACGGGTTTCGCGTATTCAAGGGTCGCCAATACGCGGACTTGCAGGGCGGTGGTACGGTGCTGATCGGCGTCGATGCCGAGACCGGTCTGCATCGGGCCCGGTTGTCCAGCGAGCTGCAGCCGTCCGGTCCAGTGCTTGCCTACGATCCGTTGAACAAGCACTGGTACTCGCTGGAGGATTTCAGCGCATCGCTGGACGCCGCCGTTGTACCGGGTAAAAGCCGCAGGGCGGCGCGGCAGAGTGATGAAGACTATGAGTCAGCCCTTGAAGAGCTGCCCGACGATGTCGATGCGGCAGATGAACATTTCTATCTGGCGTCCGAGTCAATGCCCGTCAAACCTTTCACTGCTGACGAGTTGAGTGCGATGCGCAGCGAAACGCGCTTTTCGTTTCTCAGCAATCGGCCCGGGGTCTACGACCGAGCCAATAACGGCAAATATCCATTCCGGGACATCGCCGGCACACCTATCCGCATAAAGAAGCTCCAGACCCTCGTGCGTTTCGAAGACGGCGGCCGATACACCTCCGAGCAGATCAAGCCGTACATCAAGTTTGGCGCCTACGAGCATGTCGCGCGGCTGTATGAAGAAAAGCTGCAATGGCGACTGTTCACCGAGGCCGACATGCGTGCGCCCGGTGAGCGGGCCCTGGTCGGCCAGTCCATGGTGGTTGCCAACCGGCGCATCAGCCGAGGCGAGGTGGTCGGCGTCTATGCTGGCGCCATCATGCCAGGACGTCTTGTGCCGCTGCCCCAGCAGTCATACACCATGAAGGTCGGCGTGCGTTACCAGCCAGGACCTGGATATCTGATCCCCGTCCAGCTGGCGATGGTCGGTGACACGATCATCTCCAGGATCAATACGCATTTCTGGTACAACGCAACGGGCAAGCCGGTTCGCCAGGCCACGGACGGTTATAACGTCGAATTCGTGCCATTCGATGTTGAAGCGCAACAGTTGATAGGCAAGGAACTGGTCACCCGCGACTTCATTCTCAACGCCATCTTCGCTACCGAAGATATTCCGGCAGGAACCGAGTTACGCATCAATTACAACTACAGCGACGCGGACATCGCGAAGTTGTTTCCGTGATCGCCTGAGCGATAGCTGCTGAATACGAACCAGCGAGTCCGTATTCAGCGCGCCCCCTAATCAAAACAGAAAATAGCGCTGCGCCATCGGCAGCGTTTCCGCCGGTTCGCACCACAGCAACACGCCATCGGCCTTGACCTGATAGGTCTGCGGATCGACATCGATGTTCGGCAAATAGTCGTTGTGGATGAGGTCGGTTTTCTGCACGTCGCGGCAGCCCTTCACCACAGCGATCTGCTTTTTCAACCCCAGAGCCTCCGGCAACCCGGCCTCCTGCGCCGCCTGGCTGATAAAGGTCAGGCTGGTGGCGTGCAGCGAGCCACCGTAGCTGGCGAACATCGGGCGGTAATGCACCGGTTGCGGTGTCGGAATCGAGGCGTTGGCATCGCCCATCAGGCTCGCGGCAATCGCGCCACCCTTGAGAATCAGCGTCGGTTTCACACCAAAGAACGCTGGACGCCATAGCACCAGATCGGCCCACTTGCCGACTTCGATCGAGCCGACTTCATGGCTGATGCCATGGGTAATCGCCGGGTTGATGGTGTACTTGGCGATGTAACGCTTGGCGCGGAAGTTGTCGTTGCCCTCGCCGTCCTGCGGCAGTGGGCCGCGCTGTTTTTTCATCTTGTCTGCGGTCTGCCAGGTGCGCGTGATGACTTCACCGACGCGGCCCATGGCCTGACTGTCGGAGCTGATCATCGAGAACGCGCCGAGGTCGTGGAGGATGTCTTCAGCGGCAATGGTTTCGCGGCGGATACGGCTTTCGGCGAAGGCGACGTCTTCGGCAATGCTCGGGTCGAGGTGGTGGCAGACCATCAGCATGTCGAGGTGTTCGTCGATGGTGTTGCGGGTGAACGGCCGGGTCGGGTTGGTCGAACTCGGCAGCACGTTGGGGAAACCGCAGGCCTTGATGATGTCCGGCGCGTGGCCGCCACCGGCACCTTCGGTGTGATAGGTGTGGATGGTGCGGCCCTTGAATGCGCCGAGGGTGGTTTCGACGAAACCGGATTCGTTGAGGGTGTCGGTGTGGATCGCCACCTGCACATCGTACTGGTCGGCGACGTTGAGGCAGTTGTCGATGCTCGCCGGAGTGGTGCCCCAGTCCTCGTGCAGCTTGAGGCCGATGGCACCGGCCTTGACCTGTTCGATCAACGGCTCCGGCAGGCTGGCGTTGCCCTTGCCGGTGAGGCCGATGTTCATCGGAAAGGCATCGGCGGCCTGGAGCATGCGCGCCAGATGCCACGGGCCGGAGGTACAGGTAGTGGCGTTGGTGCCGGTGGCAGGCCCGGTGCCGCCGCCGATCATGGTGGTGACGCCGCTCATCAACGCTTCTTCGATCTGCTGTGGGCAAATGAAGTGGATATGCGTGTCGATGCCGCCAGCGGTGAGGATCATGCCTTCGCCGGCAATCACTTCGGTGCCGGCGCCGATGGCGATGGTCACGTTGGGCTGCACATCGGGGTTGCCGGCCTTGCCGATCGCGGCGATGCGCCCGTCCTTGAGGCCGACGTCGGCCTTGACGATGCCCCAGTGGTCGATGATCAGCGCGTTGGTGATCAGCGTGTCGACCACTTCGGCGGCGAGCAACTGGCTCTGGCCCTGGCCGTCGCGGATGACTTTGCCGCCACCGAACTTCACTTCCTCGCCGTAGGTGGTGAAGTCCTTCTCGACTTCGATCCACAGCTCGGTATCGGCCAGGCGCACCTTGTCGCCGACGGTGGGGCCGAACATGTCGGCGTAGGCGCTTCTAGAAATCTTCATGTGCTTGCCTTGGGATTCAATGATCGTTCCCACGCTCTGCGTGGGAATGCCGCCATGGACGCTCTGCGTCCGCCTT
>NZ_WBRZ01000262.1:0-7584 GCF_008923895.1 Pseudomonas sp. GXM4 | reverse complement strand
TTCGGCAGCTCCTACAGGGGAACGCATTCCAGAGTAGGAGCTGCCGAAGGCTGCGATCTTTTGATCTTGCTTTTAGACGATAGGAAAGCTGTTGAAATCCACGCTATTGGCAAGGCGGCTGTCGATCAGGTCGATAAACCCCTGTGCCTCGGGCCGGTTGAAATGCGCCTGCATCGCCGCTTCCGACTGCCAGCGCGCGCTGACCGTCCAGCGGTGGCTGTCCTCGGGGCAGCGGTCGACTAGGTAGGAATCGCAGCCCGGGGTTTCGCGCAGGGTGTCGACGATCTTCTGCAATTGCTTGCCGAGCTCTTCGGAGCGGCCCGCAACCGCCTTGACCTCAACCGTGTTGATCACTTCGTTTGACATTGCTCACACTCCTGAATCAGGCCGGACGAATCCTGCTCATTGAGGGATAACGCCTGTGCAGAATAGGCCTGCCGCCGTGAATCACCAATAACCAATCGGCGGTAAAAGCCTTATACCAACGGCTCATGACAGCTGTTCGAGGATGTCGCGCAGGCGATCGAGGGCGATGTCGATGTCGAGGGTTTCGATGGCGCCGAAGCCGAAATACAGGCCTTCTTGCGCCGGCTGCTGGTAGTAGAAACCACTGATCGCATACAGGCCGACCTCGACCTTTTTTGCCAGCTCGATGACCAGCGGCAAATCGACCGGCACCTTGCAGAACACCGCCATGTGAAACCCGGCACTGGCCGGCACGGCTTGCAGCCATGGCGCAAGGTCGGTGGCCATGCGCTCCAGGATGCGTTCGCGGCGTTGCGCGTAGATCGTGTGGCAGCGGCGGATGTGCTTGAGCAGGCAACCTTCGGCGATGAACTTGGCCAGCGCCCATTGCGGCAGGGTCGAGGCGTGCAGATCGGTCAGCTGTTTGGCACGAATCACCGCCTCGATGATCGACGGCGGCAGGATCGCGTAGCCCAGGCGCAACTCCGGCAGCAAGGTTTTCGAGAAGGTGCCGACATAGGCGACGATACCGCGCTGATCGAGGTTGTACAGCGAGTCGGTGGGCCGGCCCTCGTAGCGGAATTCGCTGTCGTAATCATCCTCGATGATGATCGCGCCCAGTTCATGGGCACGGGCGAGCAGGGCCTCGCGGCGCGCCTGACTCATCGCCATGCCCAGCGGGAACTGGTGCGACGGCGTCACATAAATCAGCCGCACGCCATCGGGAATGTGCTCGACCTGAATACCCTCGGCATCCACCGGCACGCCGACCACTTCGGCGCCGTGTGTGCCGAACAGCAAGCGCGCGGGTGGATAGCCCGGATCTTCCATCGCCACCAGATCGCCCGGGCGGGTCAGTACCCGGGCAATCAGATCCAGCGCCTGTTGCGCGCCGTTGCACACCACGATGTCCTCGTCCTGACAGTTGATACCGCGAGAAAAGGCGATGTGCCGGGCGATCGCATTGCGCAGCGCCGGCAAGCCTTCGGCGACGCTGTAGAAGCCTTTCGACTGCGCCATCTGCCGCATCGCATGGGCGACGCAGCGGCGCCAGTCGTCGTGGGGGAACTGGCCTTTGCTGGTGGCGCCGCCGATGAAGTCGTAGCGCAGCGAACCTTGCAGCGTCGGGTGGCGCAGGAACACCGGCAGATTGCGCCAGCTCTCGATCACCTCGGCACTGGCCAGCTCGGTGTGGCTCTGCTTGCGCTGCACCTGCGCCGGGCGGGCGTTGACGTAGGTGCCTTTGCCGATGACGCCGGTGAGAAAGTTTTCGTAGGTCAGCTGCGCATAGGTGTCGGAAATGGTCTTACGCGAGATGCCCAATTGCTCGGCCAGCAAGCGACTCGGCGGCAACTGCGTACCCGCCGCCAACCGCCCGGATTCAATCGCCGCGCGCAACTGCTGATACAACTGACCGGCAAGATCCTTGCGGCCGTTGATCACGACATGAAGTTCCATACCGACGAGGCTCCCGGGTGTTGAGTGAAGTGTCGGTCAGATTAGCGTTGTTGGGCTTTTGGCAGTAGTTGCGTGGAGTAAAAACCGCAAATTGGCGCAAGTCCCTGTGGGAGCGAGCTTGCTCGCGAAAGCGGTGGGTCAGTTACCTGATCGTTCCCACGCTCAGCGTGGTAACGCCTCCCGTGACGCTCTGCGTCACAGTGGACGCGGAGCGTCCATGGCTGCATTCCCACGCGGAGCGTGGGAACGATCAGCGCGTAAAGGTAGGGGGGCAGTGGTGTAGCCGAAATTCGTGGAATTGGGGCTGTGACACAGCCTGCACAGCCCGTACCGTGAGCTCATCATTCCGCCTGCCGAGAGCCGCGCCATGTCCCTGCGTCTGGATTACTACAACGCGTCGCCCAAGGCGATGAAAGCGATGCTTGCCATGGAGGCGCTGACCGCCAACCTGAGCATCGAAGCGCCGCTGCTGCAATTGATCCGGATCCGCGCCTCGCAACTCAACGGCTGCGCATTCTGCACTGACATGCACTCGGTGGACGCGCGGCGGGCCGGGGAAAGTGATCGGCGCCTGTATGCGGTCGCGGTGTGGCGCGACAGCAACTTCTTCAACCCCCGCGAACGCGCGGCGCTGGCCTGGGCCGAAGCGGTGACGCTGTTGGCCGAAAGCCACGTGCCGGATGACGTCTACCAGCAAGCGCGCGAGCAATTTGATGAAGGTGAACTGGTGGACCTGACGGTTGCGGTCAGCACCATCAACAGCTGGAATCGTTTGGCTGTCAGCTTCCGTCAGACCCCGAGTGACTGAAGATCAAAAGATCGCAGCCTTCGGCAGCTCCTACATGGAAACGCGCATCTGATCGTTCCCACGCTCCGCGTGGGAATGCCTCAAGGGACGCTCCGCGTTCCAATGGGACGCAGAGCGTCCCGGGCTGCATTCCCACGCAGGAGCGTGGGAACGATCAGTCCTTCACTGCGGCGGTCGCTGCGGTTTCACTGATGTGCCAAACGTATTGCCCATCCGCGTACTGGTCGCCGCCGGGGTCGCCAGCCCGACCTGATTCGGCGCGCGCTTGTGCACCGGCACATTCAACGCTTCCATGTTCTTCTGCGCCGCCGCCGCGCCGTCGGGATTGTTGCCCATCTGTTGGCTCAGGCAATCGTAATTCGGCGCCTTGTAACCGCCGACCGTGACCTCGACACAGCCCAGCGGCTCCTCGGCCTGCGCCGCACCCACCGTCATCAGCAAGACCCACATCCACCGCGTTTTCATGTCCGCCTCCTGGCCCGCCCGAATGGGCCGCTATGGGTTTGAGTCTAGTGCAAGCGCGTTGCAAAACCCGTGATGGTTTTTTTGCACCGCCCGTCATACCAGAGTCATAAATGCCCCGCAGGATAGCGATTTTCAGGGGTGCGCCAGTCGTGCAGCGAGGCAGTTCGCGGATCAGTCTTCAGCGCTCGGCGACGCTTGTGCGCCGCGCGGGTCTGGGCTGGCTGCTCGGTCTGCTGACCTGCGCGGCCAATGCTGATCCGGCAGCGGCGGACATGCGCATGACCTTGCACATCCCGGCGCAGGAGCTGGCCCGGGCGTTGGATCAATACAGCCGCGCCACGGGCGTTGCCGTGCTGGTCGATAGCCAGTTGAGCCGGGGCCGTCGCTCCCTCGCCGTGGATGGCGAATACACCGCCGCCGACGCCTTGCGCCATCTGCTCGGCGGCACCGGGTTGATGGCGCGTTACGCCCGCGCCGACGCGTTCACCTTGCAAGCGGCGCAGGTGGAAGACCTGCCAGTGCCGACGGACAAACCCACGCCGGCTGCTGTCGCGGTCAACCGCAGTTATGCAACGGCGGTGCAAGCGGCGATCGAGCGCAAACTGTGCAGTTCGCCGCTGACCCGGCCGGGCAGTTATCGCGCGGTGTTGCAGGTGTGGGTCGGGCGCGACGGCGTGGTGCAGCACAACCGGTTGGTCACTTCGACCGGCGATGTACGGCGCGATAACGCGCTGGTGGAAAGTTTTCGCAACCTCATAATCGATCGGCCGACGCCCAGCGCCTTGCGCCAGCCGGTCACGTTGCTGTTGTTACCGGAGTCGTCAGGGAAACGCATGGAATGCACGAGATGGGAAGGAGTTTCCGGGGGATGAAAGACGCCGGACAAAGCACGATGGGCCAGCTGTTCCTCAGCTCCTACGAGGATTTTCGCGTGCGCCTGCGCCGCCGCCTCGGCTCCGAGGATCTGGCCAACGACGTGCTGCACGAAACCTGGCTGCGGGTCGATCGCATGGAGACCCCGCCGAACCTGCTCAAGCCCAACGCCTACCTGTATCGCATGGCCCTGAACATCGCCGCCGACCGCCGTCAGGCCGATGCGCGCCTGCTCACCGGCACCGAAGTCGAGGAACTGCTGCAACTGGGCGACGAAGCCCTCGACCCGGCGCGGGTGGTCGGCGGGCAAAAAGAGATGCAGGCGCTGCTCAGCGCCTTGTACGAACTGCCCGCACGGCGTCGACGGATCTTCATAGCCGCGCGGCTGGAAGAGGCGCCACACCTGGAAATCTCCCAGCGTTTCGGCATTTCCACGCGCATGGTCGAGAAGGAAATCAAAGCCGCGCTGGGCTTCTGCGCAGCGAAACTGGAAAGAAAAGTGTTTCAGCGGTTCGGTCGCGGGGCCGGAAAACCGTCTAGCGAATAGTGACCCGATTAATCCGTTGAGAATTTGCGCGTTTGAACATCTTTCGACTGAAACCCGCCGAGCCTTCGGCCACCGAGTTGCTGCACAGCGAAGCCCGCGACTGGCTGATCCTGCTGACCTCGGGCCGCGCCACCGTCGCCGACGCCCGCGCCCTGCGCGAATGGTGCGCGCAGAGCGGCGAACATGCCCAGGCGTTCGAAGAAGCCAAGCGGCTATGGCATCACCTGCAACCGGCCGCCGAAGCGTTGCAGGGCCGAGGCAGCTTCGGTCGACGGGCATTTCTCGGCGGTGCGATTGCCGCATCCGCCGCGTTCCTGCTGGTGCGCGGCACGATTCCCGGTGGCTTCGAAGGACTGGGCGCCGACTACATCACCGAAGTCGGCCAGCAACGGCGGGTCGAACCGGCACAAGGCGTCAGCCTCGAGCTAAATACTCAAACCCGCATCAACCAACGCAGCGTCGAAAACGGCGTGCAGGGCTTTGAACTGGTCAGCGGCGAAGTCGAAGTGCAAACCGCACGCCTGCCACTGGCGATGCAGGCCGGGGCAGGGTGGTTGCGCGCCAGCCAGGCCCGCTTCAACCTGCGCAACACCGACCAGCAAGTCTGCGTGACCTGCCTCGACGGCGCGGTCGACGTTGCCATCGACGGCCGCAACCTGCGCCTCGAAGCCGGCCAGCAAGTCACCTACGACGCACGGCAAATCGGTAACGTGCAAACCGTCGACACCGCCGCCGTGATGAACTGGCGCCAACAAGTGCTGGTGTTCAACGGCGCCACCCTCAGCCAGATGATCGACGAAATCAACCGCTACCGCCCCGGCATGCTCCTGCTGCTCAACCGCGAACTCGGCCAACGCCGCGTCCAGGCCCGCTTCAACCTCGACCAACTCGCCGGCGTCGCCCTGCTGATCCGCGATGCCTACGGCGTCAAATGCACCGAACTGCCGGGCGGCGTGGTCGTTCTCAGCTAACCAAAGCCCAGCGCAATCCAAATGTAGGAGCTGCCGAAGGCTGCGATCTTTTGATCTTGCTTTTGCTTTCTGTGGGAGCGAGCCTGCTCGCGAAAGCGGTCTCCCAGCCGACCAATATCTTCCGGTCGCACTCGATCCCTGTGGGAGCTGGCTTGCCAGCGATGACGGTCTAACAGCCACCCAACCTGCAACTGACCGCCCCCAACCCAATTGTGGGAGCGAGCCTGCTCGCGAAAGCGGTCTACCAGCTGACCAATATCTTCCGGTCGCACTCGATCCCTGTCGGAGCTGGCTTGCCAGCGATAACGGCCTAACAGCCACCCAACCTGCAACTGACCGCCCCAACCCAACTGTGGGAGCGAGCTTGCTCGCGAAAGCGGTCTACCAGTAACAACAATGCTGACTGACCCACCGCAATCACGAGCAGGCTCACTCCTACAAAAAAGCCGCGGTGATCCCGGCTATTGCAACAACCCAATCACCTGCCGATACCGCTCAACCCCCTGCGCCGTCTGCCGACTCAAACGAATCTCCAACCCCAACGGATCCTCCCGCCGATTCCCGCTCAACTGCCGCCATCCCTTATCCACCTCCCAAACCCGCACCTGCACATCACTCACCTCACTCAACACCGCAACCCCATTCCCAGGCGCCGGCAACGGATAGCGACTGCGCGCCTCAGCCACCGCCCGATACAACGTATCCCCCTCGACCCACCACCGCACCCGTTGCAAAGCCCCCGGCTGATCCGCCGCGCTACGAATAATGTCCAGCCGAAACCCCTTGCTGTCACTGCTACGCACCGTCACCGCTGGTGGCGCAGTCGGAGCCTCATCCTCAGCCCCGACCTTGCGCGGCTCGCTCAACTCCACCCCCGCGCGCATGTCCACATCCCGCTGCAACTGATTCAACACCCGCAACAACCCATCGCTCTGCTCACTGCTGGCCTGCAAATGACTGTCCGCCCGCGTCACACTGTCCAGCCCGCGCCAGGCAATCAGACTCACCACCGCCATCAGCAGAATCGCGACCATCACCTCAATCAGAGTGAACCCTTGCTGAGTCTTCATTGAACACTGATCCGCCCACTGCCATCGCGCAGCACACTCAGCCGATTGGCCCCATCCGACAAAATCAGCCGCAACGGCGGATTGATCCACTCGGCATTCAGCACCACCGTCTGCCGAGGCTCCACACGCACCTCGACCTTCGGGCTCTGCCACGCACGCGGGCGCAACTGCGCATCCTCCTTGAACGACTCAAACCCCACGCCATCATCCCCACGCCGACCAAACCGAAACCCCTTGGCATCCGTCACCCACACAATCGGCCGCCCATCCGCGCGAGCCTCGGCCTGCGCCACCTGCAACAACTGCGCAACCCGCTCGGCATCCTTGCGCAACAACTGCAACGGATCGGGTCTGATACTCAAACTGATCGCCGCACTGGCAATGCCAATAATCACCAGCACCACCATCAACTCGATCAACGTAAAACCCTGCTGCCTGCTCATCACCCACGCGCTCCTTGGCGTCCCACCCCATCGTGCCCGGCGAACATGTAAGGCATGTGAAATAAAACGGAGAGAATTGCCGCGTAGGCTGGCAACAGGGACAACAAGGAGCGACAACCCATGAAATTCACCACACGGATTACCCCGGCGCAAACCATCCAGGCCCTGGCACTGCTCGCCGCCCTGGTGGGCCTAGCGACGTGGTCGTCGCTGCTACTGACCTCGGCGGAATCCCACACCCCCGCAGCCGCCCCGCAAGTGCTCGCGTCGAGGAGTGACAGCCCGGTGTTGCGTTGGTTTTCCAATGAGACCGCGCCGTTGGATATCAAGGTGAGTGGAGTGATCGCGGGCGGGAGCGGGACGGTGGCGATATTGAGTTTGAATGATGGCGCGCCGAGGAGTTTTTTGGTGGGGGAGAAGGTTGGGGTTGGGGTGGGGTTGGTGGGGGTTGAGGGGGATGGGGTGGTGATTGAGCGGGGTGGGG
>NZ_WBRZ01000261.1:0-7629 GCF_008923895.1 Pseudomonas sp. GXM4 | reverse complement strand
TCCTCGTAGATCACACTCGGCGCGGCGATAGTCTTGATCTGTTCGTTGATCTGGTCCCACAGGCGGCGCAGGTAACGGATGTCCATGAGGATTTCATCAGCGCCCGCGCCTTCAGCGGCCGTGCGCAGGATGAAGCCGCCGGCCTCCTTGATACCTTCCTTGGCTACGCAATCGCTGACCACCTGCTTGAGGCGCTCGCGCTCGGCTTCGTCTTCGATCTTCAGGGAAATCCCGACGTGGGCGGTGCGCGGCATGTACACCAGATAACGCGAAGGGATCGACAGTTGCGTGGTCAGGCGTGCGCCTTTGGAGCCGATCGGATCTTTGGTGACTTGTACCACCAGGCTCTGGCCCTCGTGTACCAGCGAACTGATGCTTTCCACGGCCGGGCCTTCTCGCAGAGAGATTTCGGCGGCATGAATGAAAGCCGCGCGATCGAGGCCGATGTCGACGAATGCCGCCTGCATGCCCGGCAGTACACGAACGATCTTGCCTTTATAGATGTTGCCGACGATCCCGCGTTTCTGCGTGCGCTCGACGTGGACTTCTTGCAGCACACCGTTTTCGACCACCGCCACGCGCGACTCCATCGGCGTGATGTTGATCAGAATCTCTTCACTCATGGCAGGATCTCGTTCAGGCATGTTCACGATAGTGGCCGCATCTGGATTCGTACGACGCTCAGGGCGTGTTCAGGTTTTGCCAACAGGGTATGCCGAAATGGCCCAACACCTCGCAGGTTTCGCACAACGGCAGGCCGACCACCGCCGAATAGCTGCCGTCGAGCCCGGCGACGAACACCGCACCCAGGCCTTGAATGCCATAGCCGCCGGCCTTGTCGCGCGGTTCGCCACTGGCCCAGTAGGCGCCGGCCTCTTCGCGGCTGATGCTGCGAAAACGCACGCGACTGCGCACCACCCGCGACTCGCAGCGCTCATCTTCAAGCACGGCGATGGCGGTCAGCACTTCGTGTTCGTTGCCGGACAACATCATCAGCATGGCGCATGCATCGGCTTCGTCCACCGGTTTGCCAAGTATTTTGCCGTCGAGCACCACAGCGGTGTCGGCGCCAAGCACGCAGAACGGCTGATCAGAGACGACCGAGCGGCGCCCGGCCTCAGCCTTGCCACGCGCGAGGCGCTCGACATAGGCCGATGGGGATTCTTCAGGAAGCGGGGTTTCGTCGATGTCCGCGCTGATGGCAGAGAAATGCACGCCGATCTGCGTGAGCAATTCACGGCGGCGCGGTGAGCCGGAGGCGAGGTAAAGCAGTTTCATCAAAACATCTCCCTGTTCAGTGCCCTGCTTCACCGGCTCAATAGATTCTGTAGCGTCGGCACATCCCGCGAAGGGCGAAGCTGACCCACGGCCAGAGCAAGGCACTGACCAGCGCCGGCAAGACCAGCGCCAGGGTTGGCTGACGGTTGCCGGTCAGAGCGCTGAGCCACAGTTGCGCCAATTGTGCGAGGCCGAAGATCACCAGGATCACCAGGCATTGCTGCCACATCGGGAACATGCGCAGGCGCTGCTGCAATGACAACACGAGGAAAGTAATCAGGGTCAGGATCAGCGCGTTCTGTCCGAGCAAGTCGCCCTGCAGGACATCTTCGGCCAGCCCCAGACAGAACGCCGTGACCATGCCGACCGTGTGCGGCATGTACAGCGCCCAAAACGTCACGAGCAAGGCCAGCCACAGCGGGCGAAGGATTTCCATGAAGATTGGCAACGGCGATACGCTGAGCAGGATGCCGACGAAGAACGTCAACCAGATCATCCAGCCGTTTCCGGATTTTTTCGCGCCGACCATTATTCTCGTCCCCCGGTAGTGGCTGGCGGTTTCGCCGGTGGTTTGCTCGCGGCCGGCGGTTTGGCAGCGGCCGGAGCGGCAGCGGGCGGCTTGCTCGCGGCGGGCTTGGCTGGCGTGGTGGCAGGCGCCGCTGCTTCAGCGGCCGGCGCTGCGGTAGCGGTCGACGGCGTGGCAGGCATGATCAACGGTTTCGGCACGCTGGCCGGCAACATCGGGCCGCCGCCGTGGGCATCAAGCTGTTCCTGCGCCTGGGCCGCGTCATTGGCGCGTTCCTCGGCAGTGCGGCTGTCGCTGAACACCAGCAGCAGATAGCGGCTGCGGTTCAGGGCGGCAGTCGGCACGGCGCGGACAATGGCAAACGGTTGGCCGGAATCGTGGATGACTTCCTTGACCGTGGCCACCGGATAACCGGCCGGAAAACGCTGGCCAAGGCCGGAGCTGACCAGCAGATCGCCTTCCTTGATGTCCGCCGTGTCGGCGACATGACGCAATTCCAGGCGCTCAGGGTTGCCGGTGCCACTGGCAATCGCGCGCAGACCGTTACGGTTTACCTGCACCGGAATGCTATGGGTGGTGTCGGTCAGCAGCAGGACCCGCGAGGTGTACGGCATCAACTCAACCACCTGGCCCATCAGCCCGCGTGCATCGAGCACCGGTTGACCGAGCACCACGCCGTCGCGCTCACCTTTGTTGATGATGATGCGATGGGTGAAGGGGTTGGGGTCCATGCCGATCAGCTCGGCCACTTCGACCTTTTCATTGACCAGTGCGGAGGAGTTGAGCAACTCGCGCAGCCGAACGTTCTGCTCGGTCAGGGCCGCGAGCTTTTGCATGCGCCCCTGCAACAGCAGGTTTTCGGTCTTGAGTTTTTCGTTTTCGGCGACGAGCTCGGTGCGGCTGCCGAACTGACTGGCGACCCCTTCCCACAAGCGGCCGGGCAGGTCAGTGATCCAGTAGGCATCCATGAGCACCAGCGACGCTTGCTTGCGCGCGGGCTTGAGCAGGTCGAAACGTGCATCGACCACCATCAGTGCGACCGCGAGCACGGCCAGCACCAACAGGCGCACGCCCAACGAAGGGCCTTTGGTGAAAAGCGGTTTAATAAGCCGCTCCTCCCAGGCAAATGTTCTGTTTATTCATACGGCATCAAACCGGCCTGGATGAAGACTGACAGAAGATAAACGCCAACAGGCAGCACTGCAAAGTGCTGCCTGTGCGTTCACCCACGTATTGCATTCGAAGCTTATTCGCTCGAAAGCAGATCCATGGTGTGCTTATCCATCATTTCCAGCGCACGGCCACCGCCGCGAGCAACGCAAGTCAGCGGATCTTCGGCAACGATCACCGGCAGACCGGTTTCCTGAGCCAGCAACTTGTCGAGGTCACGCAGCAGCGCGCCACCACCAGTCAGCACCAGGCCACGCTCGGCGATGTCGGAAGCCAGTTCCGGCGGCGATTGCTCCAGCGCGCTTTTCACCGCCTGAACGATGGTGGCCAGCGACTCTTGCAGAGCCTCAAGCACTTCGTTGGAGTTCAGGGTGAATGCGCGTGGAACGCCTTCGGCCAGGTTGCGACCGCGAACATCGACTTCGCGTACTTCGCCGCCCGGGTAGGCCGTACCGATTTCCTGCTTGATGCGCTCAGCGGTGGATTCACCGATCAGGCTGCCGTAGTTGCGGCGCACGTAGGTGATGATCGCTTCGTCGAAACGGTCGCCGCCGACACGAACGGATTCGGCGTAGACCACACCGTTCAGGGAGATCAGGGCGATCTCAGTGGTACCACCACCGATGTCCACGACCATCGAACCGCGCGCTTCTTCAACCGGCAGGCCGGCACCGATCGCAGCAGCCATCGGCTCTTCGATCAGGAACACTTCACGGGCACCGGCGCCAAGGGCCGATTCACGGATGGCGCGACGCTCAACCTGGGTGGACTTGCATGGAACGCAGATCAGCACACGAGGGCTGGGCTGCAGGAAACTGTTTTCGTGAACCTTGTTGATAAAGTACTGCAGCATCTTTTCGCAGACGCTGAAGTCGGCGATCACGCCGTCCTTCATCGGACGAATGGCAGCAATGTTGCCCGGCGTACGGCCGAGCATGCGCTTGGCCTCGGTGCCGACAGCGACGACACTTTTCTGGTTACCGTGTGTCCGAATGGCCACAACCGATGGCTCATTCAGGACGATACCGCGCTCGCGCACGTAAATAAGGGTGTTGGCAGTGCCCAGGTCAATGGAAAGATCGCTGGAAAACATGCCACGCAGTTTCTTGAACATGGGAAAGGGACCCTAGGCAACGCGTGGGTAAAAAAGTGCGGCAAACTCTAACAACGACAGGGATTTTGGGCAAGGCGCCAATATGTTAAATTGGCCGCTTTTCTGTGCACCAAGCCCCACAATCGCGGCCTTATGACCGTAGAAGTGCGGTAGTGTTCCGACAATCTAACACACGGACGCCGTCCGTTCTGTTTTCCACTGGAGAATCCCGATGGCGCTAGAACGCTCCGACGTGGAAAAAATCGCGCATCTGGCCTGCCTTGGCCTCAACGATGCCGATCTTCCGCACATTACTTCCGCCCTCAACAGCATTCTCGGGCTGGTCGACGAAATGCAGGCCGTTGATACCGACGGTATCGAGCCGCTGGCCCACCCCCTGGAAGCCAGTCAGCGCCTGCGCGCCGACGTGGTGACCGAGACGAATAATCGCGAGGCCTACCAGTCCATCGCACCAGCGGTCGAAAACGGCCTGTATCTGGTTCCGAAAGTCATCGACTAAAGGGAAAGAGCCTGCAATGCATCAAATGACTCTGGCCGAGATCGCCCGCGGTCTCGCCGATAAAAAGTTTTCCTCCGAAGAGCTGACCAAAGTCCTGCTGGCGCGTATTACCCAGCTCGATCCGCAGCTCAACAGTTTCATCAGCCTCACCGAGGATCTGGCCATCGAGCAGGCGAAAGCCGCCGATGCACGCCGGGCCAACGGTGAGAGCGGCGCCCTGCTCGGCGCGCCGATCGCCCACAAGGATCTGTTCTGCACCCAAGGCATACGCACCAGCTGCGGCTCGAAGATGCTCGACAACTTCAAAGCCCCGTATGACGCCACTGTCGTTGCGAAACTGGCCGCTGCCGGCGCCGTGACCCTGGGCAAGACCAACATGGACGAATTCGCCATGGGTTCGGCCAACGAGTCGAGCTGGTACGGCGCAGTGAAAAACCCGTGGAACCTGGAACACGTGCCAGGCGGTTCGTCCGGCGGCTCGGCGGCGGCGGTTGCTGCTCGTTTGTTGCCAGCCGCCACGGCCACTGACACCGGCGGTTCGATCCGTCAGCCGGCGGCGTTCACCAACCTCACCGGCCTGAAGCCGACCTACGGTCGCGTTTCGCGCTGGGGCATGATCGCTTATGCCTCCAGCCTCGATCAGGGCGGCCCGTTGGCACGCACGGCCGAAGACTGCGCGATTCTGCTGCAAGGCATGGCCGGCTTCGACCCGAACGATTCCACCAGCATCGATGAGCCGGTTCCGGATTACTCCGCCAGCCTCGGCGAGTCGCTGCAAGGCCTGCGCATCGGCGTGCCGAAGGAATACTTCAGCGCCGGTCTCGACCCGCGCATCGCCGAGCTGATCCAGAACAGCATCCAGCAGTTGCAGAAGCTCGGTGCGGTGATCAAGGAAATCAGCCTGCCGAACATGCAGCACGCCATTCCGGCTTATTACGTGATCGCCCCGGCAGAAGCGTCTTCCAACCTGTCGCGTTTCGACGGCGTGCGTTTCGGCCACCGCTGCGAAAACCCGGAAAACCTCATCGACCTGTACAAACGCTCCCGTGGCGAAGGCTTCGGCGCCGAAGTACAGCGCCGGATCATGGTCGGTGCCTACGCGCTGTCCGCCGGTTACTACGATGCCTACTACCTGAAAGCGCAGAAGATCCGTCGCCTGGTGAAGAACGATTTCATGGCTGCGTTCAATGAAGTCGACATCATCCTCGGCCCGACCACGCCGAACCCGGCCTGGAAGCTTGGCGCGAAGAACAGCGACCCGGTCGCTGCCTATCTGGAAGACGTCTACACCATCACCGCCAACCTCGCCGGCCTGCCGGGCCTGTCGATGCCGGCCGGTTTTGTCGACGGTCTGCCGGTGGGCGTGCAGTTGCTCGCGCCGTATTTCCAGGAAGGCCGCCTGTTGAACGTTGCCCACCAGTATCAGCTCAACACTGACTGGCACACCCGCACCCCAACCGGCTTCTGAGGAGACACACATGCAATGGGAAGTCGTGATCGGGCTGGAGATTCACACTCAGCTCACCACCCGGTCGAAAATCTTTTCCGGTAGTTCCACCACGTTCGGTTCCGAGCCGAACACCCAGGCCAGCCTGATCGATCTGGGCATGCCCGGCGTGCTGCCGGTGCTCAACCAGGAAGCGGTGCGCATGGCGGTGATGTTCGGTCTGGCGATTGACGCCGAGATCGGCCAGCACAACGTGTTCGCCCGCAAGAACTACTTCTACCCGGATCTGCCGAAGGGCTACCAGATCAGCCAGATGGAATTGCCGATCGTTGGCAAGGGCCACCTGGACATCGCCCTGGAAGACGGCACGGTCAAACGCGTCGGCATCACCCGCGCGCACCTTGAAGAAGACGCCGGCAAGAGCCTGCACGAAGAATTCAACGGTGCCACCGGCATCGACCTGAACCGTGCCGGCACGCCGCTGCTGGAAATCGTTTCCGAGCCGGACATGCGCAGCGCCAAGGAAGCCGTGGCTTACGTCAAGGCGATCCACGCGCTGGTGCGCTACCTGGGTATCTGCGACGGCAACATGGCCGAAGGCTCGCTGCGTTGCGACTGCAACGTCTCGGTGCGCCCGAAAGGCCAGGTCGAGTTCGGCACTCGCTGCGAGATCAAGAACGTCAACTCGTTCCGTTTCATCGAGAAGGCAATCAACTCCGAGATCCAGCGCCAGATCGAGCTGATCGAAGACGGCGGCAAAGTGATCCAGCAGACCCGCCTGTACGATCCGAACAAGGATGAAACCCGTCCGATGCGTTCGAAAGAGGAAGCCAACGACTACCGTTACTTCCCCGATCCGGACCTGCTGCCGGTGGTCATCGAAGAGTCGTTCCTCGGTGAAGTGCGTGCCACTCTGCCGGAACTGCCACCGCAAAAGCGCGAGCGCTTCCAGAGCCAGTTCGGTCTGTCGGCTTACGACGCCAACGTGCTGGCCACCAGCCGTGAACAGGCGGATTACTTCGAGAAAGTCGCGGCCATCGGTGGCGACGCGAAACTGGCGGCGAACTGGGTGATGGTCGAGTTGGGCAGCCTGCTCAACAAGCAGGGCCTGGACATCGAGGATTCGCCAGTCTCCGCCGAGCAACTGGGCGGCATGCTGCAGCGCATCAAGGACAACACCATCTCCGGCAAGATTGCCAAGGTGGTGTTCGAAGCGATGGCCAATGGTGAAGGCAGTGCTGACGAGATCATCGAGAAGCGCGGCCTCAAGCAAGTCACCGACAGCGGCGCGATCTCGGCTGTGCTCGACGAAATGCTCGCAGCCAACGCCGAACAGGTCGAACAGTACCGCGCGGCAGACGAAGCCAAACGCGGCAAGATGTTCGGCTTCTTCGTCGGCCAGGCCATGAAAGCCTCGAAAGGCAAGGCCAACCCGCAGCAGGTGAACGAACTGCTGAAAAGCAAGCTCGAAGGCTGACCACCAATGGAGCCAGATCCAAAGCCTGGCTCCATCCCCTGTGGAAGGGACCTGTGGCGAGGGGATTTATCCCCGTTGGGCCGCGAAGCGGCCCCAATTGCTGAGCTTGATTTGCACC
>NZ_WBRZ01000260.1:0-7672 GCF_008923895.1 Pseudomonas sp. GXM4 | reverse complement strand
GAGAGTCATTCCCACGCCGAGCATGGGAACGATCAACTCGACGGTTCCTACCGGATCGGGTTACGCCAGGCTTTTGCTCACCACTTCATACACATCGCTGGACAGCGACCCGGACGCCAGAATCCGCTCCAGCTCGGCCTTCATCAGTGCCTGACGGGCGCTGTCGTATTTGCGCCAGCGGGTCAGCGGGGCCAGTTGGCGCGAGGCGATCTGCGGGTTGAAGCCGTTCAGTTCGATCACCAGATCGGCGAGGAAGCGATAACCGGAACCGTCCGCCGCGTGGAAGTTGATCAGGTTCTGCCCGGCGAACGCGCCGATCAATGCCCGCACCTTGTTCGGGTTCTTGATGTTGAATGCCGGGTGCTGCATCAACGCCTTCACCCGCTCCAAACCGCCCGGCAAGGTGCTGCCAGCCTGCACGCTGAACCACTGATCCATGACCAGCGGATTGTCCTTGAAGTGCTCGGCGAAGCTGGCCAGGGCGAGGGCCTTCTGTTCTTCGAACGGCGAGTTGACCAGCACCGCCAGCGCAGTCAGGCGCTCGGTCATGTTGTCGGCGGTCTCGAACTGCTCCAGCGCCGCCGCCAGCACTTCCGGCTTGCCGCTGAGCATCAGGTACGACAGGGCAATGTTCTGCAAGGCGCGCCGGGCGAAGTGCTCGGCCTCGGCGACGTACGGAGTCTTTTTCGACAGATCGCGATTGGCCTGATAACGCAGCCACAGCGCTTCGAACAAGCCTTCGGCGAGTTGCTTGCGGGCGAACTCGCGAGCGACATGAATCGCCTCGACGTCAGCCACTTCGCTAATCTCGGTGAGATAGGCCTCACCCGGCAGCAAGAGCATTTCGGCAACCATCGCCTGATCCAGCGACTCGTCGGACAGCACCGTGCGCAGCGCCGACACCAAACGCGGATCGAGCTTCAGGCTCTCGCCTTTCTGATGCTGGCCGATCAACTCTTGAAGCACTTGCACCGACAATTGCTGACCGGCATCCCAGCGATTGAAACCGTCGCTGTCGTGCTGCATCAGGAACATCAGTTGATCGCGGTTGTACGGGAAGCTCAATTTCACTGGCGCCGAGAAGCCGCGCAGCAGCGACGGCAAAGGCTGTTGGTTGATGTCGACGAAAGTGAAGGTCTGCTCGGCTTCGGTCACCGAGATCACCCGAGTGGTGCCTTGTGCCGAGGCTTCGCCAGCCAGACGCAGAGCGATTTCATTGCCCTGGCTGTCGAGCAGGCCGAGCTCGACCGGGATCACGAACGGCAGTTTTTCCACCTTGTCCGGGGTCGGCGGGCAGCTCTGGCGGAAGGTCAGGCTGTAGGTTTTCGCCGCAGCGTCGTAGGACTCGCTGACGGCCAGACGCGGTGTGCCGGCCTGGCTGTACCAGCGCTTGAACTGGCTGAGATCAACGCCATTGGCATCTTCCATGGCCTTGACGAAGTCGTCGCAGGTCACGGCCTGACCGTCGTGGCGTTCGAAATACAGATCGCTGCCCTTACGGAAGCCTTCGGCACCGAGCAGGATGTGGATCATGCCGACCACTTCCGAGCCTTTTTCGTACACGGTCAGGGTGTAGAAGTTGGAAATCTCGATGAAGCTGTCCGGGCGCACCGCGTGGGCCATCGGCCCGGCATCTTCGGCGAACTGGTGGGTACGCAGGTACGCCACGTCCTGAATGCGCTTGACTGTCGCCGAGTTCATGTCCGAGGAGAAACCGGCATCGCGGAACACCGTGAAACCTTCCTTGAGCGACAGCTGGAACCAGTCGCGGCAGGTGACGCGGTTGCCCGACCAGTTGTGGAAGTATTCGTGGGCGACGATCGCCTCGACCCGCTGGTGCGCGGCGTCGGTGGCGGTTTCGGCGCGGGCCAGCACGGCGCTGGAGTTGAAGATATTGAGGCCCTTGTTCTCCATCGCGCCCATGTTGAAATCGTTGACGGCGACGATCATGAAGATGTCCAGATCGTACTCGCGACCGTAGACCTCTTCGTCCCAGCGCATGGATTTCTTCAGGCTGTTCATCGCGTGCTGGCACTTGTCGATGTTTTCCGGCTCGACATAAATGCGCAGCGCGACGTTGCGCTGGCTCATGGTGGTGAAGGTGTCTTCGACGCACCACAGATCACCGGCGACCAGCGCGAACAGGTACGCCGGTTTCTTGAACGGATCTTCCCAGGTCGCCCAGTGCCGGCCGTCTTCGCCGGGGCCGGAAGCGATCGGGTTACCGTTGGAGAGCAACACCGGGTAGCTGTGCTGTTCGGCCACGACGGTGGTGGTGAACTTGCTCATCACGTCCGGGCGGTCGAGGTAATAGGTGATCTTGCGAAAGCCTTCGGCCTCGCACTGGGTGCAGAACATCGTGCCGGACTTGTACAGGCCTTCCAGCGCGGTATTGGTTTCCGGGTGGATGCGCACGCTGGTGTCGAGGGTGAAGGTTTCACTGGTCGGCTGCAGGGTCAGGTGGCTGTCCGAGACTTGATAGTCAGCAGCGCTCAGCTCCCGGTCCGCCAGCGTCACCGAGAGCAGCTCAAGTTGCTGGCCGTCGAGCACCAGCGGCGGCAGGCCGGCGCCGCGCTCCGGGTTGCGGCGCATCACCAGTTGCGCGTGAACCAGGCTGTGGTCCTCGAACAACTCGAAGGTCAGGTGCGTTTCGTCAATCAGGTACTCGGGCGCCTGATAGTCCTTGAGATAGATCATCTTCGGTTGTTCGGTGCGCATGCTGGAATCCTTATTGATGCACGGCGAGCTGGTACGCCGTGTATTTACGAATGTTGATCACGCCGGTGTCGAAGATCAGGTACTGGCCCTTGATCCCCAGCAGCGTGCCTTCGGCAATCGGGTTCTTGTCCAGGTTGAAGCTGACGATTTTCGCCGGGTATTGCTCGACGGGATAGCGGATTTCCAGCGGTTCGACATCGGCAATCGTCTGAATCGCCTGTAGGCCGAATCGCTCCTGCAACCCTTGCAGGCCCTCAGCGCAGCTTTCGAACAACTGATCGCGCACCTGCGCCAGATCCACCGCCGCCGCATCGCCCTTGAGCAGTGCGCGCCAGTTGGTCTTGTCCGCCACCTGGCTGCGGAACAGGTCTTCGACAAAGCCCGATTGCTGGCGCGTCGACACACGCATGATCGGCAGCGCCTGACTCGCGCCCTGGTCGAGCCAGCGCGTCGGCAACTGCGTGGCACGGGTGATGCCGACCTTGATCCCCGACGAGTTGGCCAGGTAAACCACATGATCGGTCATGCAGAACTGCTGGCCCCACACCGGATCACGGCAGGTGCCGGCGTCGAAGTGGCAACGCTCCGGGCTCATGATGCACAGGTCGCACTGCGCCAGTTTGGTCATGCACGGGTAGCAATAACCCTGACTGAAACTGGTCTTGGTCTTGCGCCCGCAATGGGTGCAGTGGATCGCCCCCAGGAATTCCAGACGCAACGTGCTGCCGATCAACGGATTGACCGGCACCTCGACGTCATCCAGACGAAACGCGTATTGCACGTTCGACCCGTCCAGGCGCGCC
Organism: Pseudomonas sp. GXM4; assembly: GCF_008923895.1. Lineage (NCBI taxonomy): Bacteria > Pseudomonadati > Pseudomonadota > Gammaproteobacteria > Pseudomonadales > Pseudomonadaceae > Pseudomonas > Pseudomonas sp. GXM4. Next base: position 4,151 of record NZ_WBRZ01000260.1, on the reverse strand, counting down.
GACATTTTGCTGATTGCACCGCGGCCAATCTCGATCAATGGATGGCATCCGACTTGAACAGGATGTTCGGCACTTCGATCGACTTCGACGCACACTCTTGCGGGCCCATGTAACCGGTGCGCTGGTCTTCAGGCAGGTTCTGGATTTCCCAGGCAATCATCGCCTGCAACGACAGCTCGCGCTGTTCGGCAGTGAGTTTGTTGCCGTCGGACCATTTGCCGATTTCCACGGCCAGTTTCAGGCTTTCGTAGATGTCCGGGGTGATGTTGTTGATCATGTCGTTGAAAGAGGACATCAGGGTCTCCGTGCTCTTTGCTGAAACAAAAAATGTTAGACGGCCAGTTTACGGCGGTTATACAAACCGCCCAACAAACCGGTGAAGCATCCGATGAGTAACCCGCTCAGGTGCGCGGCGTTGGCGATCTGGCCGAAACCGATCAGCGAAATCAGCCCGGACATGCACACCACCAGCCACACCAGCATCATCACCAGCACGCCGCGCGGCAGACGATAGGCCGGGTTCGGCGCCAGCATCTGGAAAATCCAGCAATGCCCGAGCAAGCCGTAAAGCACGCCGGACAGCCCACCAAACAGGCTCGGGCCGCTCCAGACGAACTGCGCGTAGTTGGACACCAGACTGAACAGCAGCGTCAGGCCGATCAGGTTGATGCTGCCCTGGCGCGACTCGATACGCCGCCCCAGCTCCCAGTACCACATGCCGTTCATGGCCAGATGGAGGATGCCGAAGTGGATCAGCATCGGCGTGACCAGCCGCCACCACTGCCCTGCCGCCAGACTGTCGGCCAGGGGCGCGAAGTGGATGTACTCGCCGATCACGCGAAAATCGAGGAAGGTCAGCCAGCGCAGCGTTTCCAGGTTTTCGCCGAGGAAGGTCAGACCACCGACGATCAGGCTCAACAGCAGAATCAATCCGGTGGCTTTGGCGTGTTTCAGCTGTTCGGCGAAACCCGGCCGTTTAAAGGTCTGGCCCACGGGAATGTCCAGTTGCTGATCCGGGTCGCCGGCCGGGAAGCGCTCGTACAACGAACGCACGTCCTCGCTGATTTCCTCCGGCGCCCACAACACCTGTTCGCCCGCCTCTTCGCTGACCCGATGGGGCACTTGCATGCGTTGCAGCAGTTTGACAAAACCGCTCAAATCCACCGCCAACGGCAGGCGCAATACCGCTACCGCACTCATTGCAGGACCTCCGGCCGCTCGACATCGACCCAGACGAATTTTTGCGGATCCAGGCGCGTTTCCTGGTCCAGACGATAGGCCACCAGTTTGCCGTAGAGCACGGCGCTGTAATCCAGGCACGCGAGGTTCGGGCGGATCGGCGCCGGTTTGCCGCTGCGCCAGTAGTGGCCGACGAACAGCAACGGCTCGTCGACGCCATAGCGCAGCAGGGAATTCTTTTCGGTTGAAGTCAGCGGCGTCTGCGCGACAGGTTCCGGCAGTGCATCGGGCTGGAAGACGATGTCGCCGTAGGTTTTCGGGTCGTCCTCCCAGAACTTGGTGCGGAAGAACGAACGCACCAGACCGTCGCCGCTGGTCATGGTCAGGCCACCGGGCAGACGCATGTCGGTGCCGCGCAGCAGGCGATCGAACACGGTGCAGGCGAAGCTGCCGGGCACCGCCGAGGCCTGGAGGAAATGCTCATCGACGCAGCCATTGGGGAACAACACCCGCAGCGGCTCGATCAGACCGGCGTCCCAGCACGCATGGACGACGCGGAAGCGACCGGCATCGACGAACAGCGGCAGCTCGTAGAACCACTGCTGGAAGTCATGCCAGTCGCCGGGATGGTTTTCAAATTGAGTCAGGGTTTCCTGCAACAGCCGCGCATGGCGCTTGGTGTGTTCGCGCACGAACTGCTTGCCGCTGCCCGGTGGCGCCGGGGTGACCCAGCCGAGCGCGTTGAATTCGTGGTTGCCCATGATGCACAGCGCCTGCCCCGCCTCGACCATGTCGTGAACGATGTGCAGCGCCTCGCGAATGCGCGGGCCACGGTCGATGATGTCGCCAACGAACACCGCCATGCGTGACGGATGCCGCCAGACCCCGCCCTGCTTGTGATAACCGAGACGGTCCAGCAAGTGTTCGAGGGTCATGGCGCATCCGTGCACGTCACCGATCAGGTCGTAACTGCGCGCGGGATCGAGCATCAGTCGCCTCCGCCCCCCAGCTTGCTGCCCCAGCCAAGCTTGGTGCGGCACACCTCGTAGTAATTGTGATCGAGCGGATGAATCAGGCGCAGCTTCTGTGCCTTTTTGCTCACGGTGATGGTGTCGCCCGGTGCGCAGGTGAAATGGTTCTGGCCGTCGCAGGAGACCTGCGGATAGATCTGCATATCTTTGGACACGACGATTTTCAGCTCACTGTTGCCATCGACCACGATCGGCCGTCCCGACAAGGTATGGGGGTACATCGGCACAATCACAATAGCGTCGAGCTTGGGATGCATGATCGGCCCGCCGGCGGACAACGCATAGGCGGTGGAGCCGGTCGGTGTGGCGACGATCAGGCCGTCGGCCTTCTGGCTGCAGACGAACTGGCCGTCGATGTACAGCTCGAATTCGATCATCCGCGTCGATTTGCCCGGGTGCAGCACCACGTCGTTGAGCGCATCGCCCTGGCCGATGGCCTCGCCATGGCGACGCACTTCGGCTTGCAGCAGGAAGCGGTTTTCCACCAGATAGTGGCCATCGAGCACTTCGGCGACCTTGATTTCCAGCTCGTCCGGGCGAATATCGGTGAGGAAGCCGAGGCTGCCACGGTTGATGCCGAGCACCGGAATATTGTGTTTGGCCAGCGCCCGCGCGGCGCCGAGCAGGCTGCCGTCACCGCCGACGACGATGACCATGTCGCAGACTTCGCCGAGCATCTTGCGCGACGAGGTTTGCAGGCCGTGGCCGGGCAGGACTTCAGCGATGGTGTCTTCGAGGATCACATGCAGGTGACGGTCGAGCAGAAAGCGTTTCAGTCGGCGGACGGTATCCAGCACCTGGGAGCTGCCCAGGCGACCGATGATGCCGATATTACGAAATTGCTCCATGGGACCTCTGCGGACAATCGAAAACGCGAAAACCCGATTATGGGCGAAAGCGCCAGATAGACAAAATCCTTTCAGCCACAAGGGTGCGCTCAGGTTTAAGGCTATGCTCGCAAGATGATCCTGTTTCCCGACTTGTTGCAATTGCCCCATCGATTACGCCATCCCGAAGTGCGGGACCTGGCGTGGGTGATCCTCGCGCCGCCGATGCTCGCCGCCACGCCATGGCCGCAGCGCCATCCGCTCGCCGGCAGCGACTGGGTACAAGACCCGCAGCGTCTCGAACATTGGCTGCGCCAGCTCGACCACGACAGTTACGGCCTGCTGCAATGGCTGGCGCAGGCGCGCACCCGCCGTCTGGGCCTGTATTACGAGCGCCTGTGGCAGTTCGCCGTCTCGCATGCGCCGGGCATCGAACTGATCGCCGCCAACCTGCCAATCCGCCGCGCCGGGCACACCCTCGGCGAGCTGGACATGCTGCTGCGTGACCGCGACGGCGTGCATCATCTGGAACTGGCGATCAAGCTCTACCTTGGCCCGCAGGATGGCAATGGCCGCGATCCCGCGCACTGGCTGGGGCCGGGTTGTCATGATCGGCTGGATCGTAAGCTGGCGCATCTGGCCGAGCATCAATTGCCGATCTCGGCGCGCCCGGAAAGCCGCGAAGTGCTCGCGGCGCTGGATATCGAAACCTTCAGCGCGCATCTGTGGCTGGGCGGTTATCTGCTGTATCCGTGGCCCGGGCAGGCGGACTCACCGCACGGCGCGCATCCGCAACATCTGCGTGGCAGTTGGCTGCATCAGAAGGACTGGCCGGCGTTTGTCGCCCAACGCCCGCCGGGCCGCTGGCAACCCCTGCCCCGCCACGCCTGGCTGGCGCCGGCGCATTACCCGGCGGATCAGGTCTGGGCAGATGAGCACCTGCGCTTGTGGCTGGAAGACCTGCCAGCACTGGCCCCGGCGCAGTTGATGGTGCGCCTGACCGAGAATGCCCAGGGCGAATGGGAAGAGGCGGAGCGGTTGTTTCTGGTGGCGGATCTTTGGCCGAATGTCCCCGGCCAAACCTGAGATTTGTGGTGCCTGAACTGGCCCCTTC
>NZ_WBRZ01000026.1:0-37111 GCF_008923895.1 Pseudomonas sp. GXM4 | reverse complement strand
GCGCCATCCGTTCTGGATGGCGCGCCTTTTTTATTCGCTTCGCACAAATCCCCTGTGGGAGCGAGCCTGCTCGAGAAAGCGGTGGATCAGTTGTAAATGTGCTGACTGACACAGCGCATTCGCGAGCAGGCTAACTCCCACAAGTGAGCAGCGCAAACTCGAGTGCTTGTGTTGGTTCTCATTATCAACTAATAATTAATCTCATCTCCGAACGAGTCCCGGATCATGAGTTCTGCCTTGCACGAGCAGCCCTACCTCGAAAGCTGGCGCTGGATGAGCCGCCAGATCCGTTGCGCGCTGGATCCTGACGAACCGCGGCTGATCGAACACTACCTCGCCGAAGGGCGCTATCTGTCCTGTTGCACAGCCACTTCGCCCTGGACTGTCGCCGAAACGTCTTTCCGTCTGCTGCTCGATACCGCCACCGACATCGCGTTGCCGTGGCACTGGCGCAGCGTCTGTCTCGATCAAGCCTGGCGTCCCTTGCGTGAAATGGAGCGCCTGTCGCTATGCCAATGCCGCTTGCGGCGCTGGCAACGCTACACCTGGCAGCTCGCCACTTGCGAGTTGCAACCGTCGATTCCTCTCATTGATTTGCTGCAAGGACATTCGCATGACCAAGACACGTATTGAGCGCGACAGCATGGGCGAACTGCAGGTGCCGGTCGATGCGCTCTATGGCGCGCAGACCCAGCGCGCCGTGGACAACTTCCCGATCAGCGGCAAGCCGATGCCGACGCAGTTCATCCGCGCGCTGATCCTCGCCAAAGCCGCCGCTGCCCGGGCCAACGTCGAGCTGAACCAGATCAGCGCGGCCCAGGGCAAAGCCATCAGTGATGCCGCGCAAGGTCTGCTCGAAGGCGATTTCATGCAGCATTTCCCGGTGGATATCTTCCAGACCGGGTCCGGCACCAGCTCGAACATGAACGCCAACGAAGTGATCGCGACGCTGGCCAGTCGCATGCTCGGCGAGCCGGTCAACGCCAACGATCATGTCAACTGCGGGCAAAGCAGCAACGACATCATCCCGACCACCATCCACGTCAGCGCCGCGCTGGCGCTGCATGAACAATTGCTGCCGGCGCTGTTGCATCTGGTCCAGGTCATCGAGCGCAAGGCCGAGGAAGTGCATCACCATGTGAAGACCGGGCGCACTCACCTGATGGACGCGATGCCGGTGCGCATGAGCCAGGTGCTCAACGGTTGGGCGCAGCAGCTCAAGGCCAATATCGGCCATCTGCAGGATTTGCTGCCGAGCCTGCAAGCGCTGGCGCAGGGCGGCACTGCGGTCGGTACCGGGATCAATGCGCATCCGGAGTTCGCCGCGCGATTCAGTCGGCATCTGAGCCAACTGACCGACGTGCAGTTCACCCCGGGCAAGGATCTGTTCGCGCTGATTGGCTCGCAGGACACGGCAGTCTCTGTCTCCGGCCAGCTCAAAGCTACTGCGGTGTCGCTGATGAAAATCGCCAACGACCTGCGCTGGATGAACTCAGGTCCCCTGGCCGGCCTCGGCGAGATTGAACTGCAAGCGCTGCAACCGGGTTCATCGATCATGCCCGGCAAGGTCAACCCGGTGATCCCGGAAGCCACCGCGATGGTCGCTGCGCAAGTGATCGGCAACGACTCGGTGATCACCGTCGCCGGTCAATCCGGCAACTTCGAACTGAACGTGATGTTGCCGATCATCGCGCACAACCTGCTGAGCAGCATCGAACTGCTGGCCAATTCCAGTCGCCTGCTCGGTGACAAGGCAATCGCTACTTTCAAGGTCAACGAATCGCGCTTGCAAGAAGCGTTGTCGCGCAATCCGATTCTGGTCACCGCGCTCAATCCCATCATCGGTTACCAGAAAGCCGCCGAAATCGCCAAACAGGCCTACAAGGAAGGCCGCGCGGTGATCGACGTCGCTCTGGAACACACCGACCTGTCGCGCAGCCAACTGGAAGAGTTGCTCAACCCCGAGAAACTCACCGCCGGCGGCGTGTAAACCCCGCAACCGCTTTGGAGGCTCACCATGGAGCACTGGAAACGCACGATCGAACGGGCCAATCGCTGCTTCATGCTGGGCGAACTGATCGACGCCCGTGAGGCTTACCTGCAAGCCCTGGCCCTGGCGCAAGTGTTGTTCGAACGCTGGGCGGATGCCGACGAAGCGGTGGCGGCCTGCGTCGTCTCTCATCACAACCTCGCCGACCTGCATTTGCGCCTGAATCAACCGGAGGAGAGCGCCGAATACCTGTGCGCTATCCATCAGCGCTTGTTGCAGACCATGCAGGACGAACGCCTGCGCCCGGCCCTGCGTGAAGCGGCGTTGCGCCAGAGCAGCAAGACCTACGTCGAACTGTTGAATTTCATCAGCGAGCACGGCGAATACCCGCGCACCCAGCGCCTGCTGCATCCGGACACCGGCAATGCCCGCCGCGCCTCAAATCCCCATCAGTATGGAGTCCACTGAAATGGCTTTTACCTTGCCTGCCTTGCCTTATGCCTACGATGCCCTTGAGCCGCACATCGATGCGCAGACCATGGAAATCCATTACACCAAGCATCACCAGACCTACATCAACAACCTCAACGCCGCCGTGGAAGGCACCGAATTCGCCGAGTGGCCGGTGGAAAAACTTGTCGCCAGCGTCCAGCAACTGCCGGAAAAGCTTCGCGCGGCGGTGATCAATCAGGGCGGCGGTCACGCCAATCACTCGCTGTTCTGGGAAGTGATGGTGCCCAACGGAGGCGGCAAGCCCGACGGCGCGCTGGCCACGGCTATTGTTGAGCAACTGGGCGGACTCGACAGTTTCAAGGAAGCCTTCACCAAAGCCGCGCTGACCCGTTTTGGCAGCGGCTGGGCGTGGCTGAGCGTCACCCCGGAGAAAAAACTGATCGTAGAAAGCAGCGGCAACCAGGACAGTCCGTTAATGAACGGCAACACCCCGATCCTTGGCCTCGATGTCTGGGAGCACGCTTACTACCTGCGTTACCAGAACCGTCGCCCGGAATACATCAACGCGTTCTACAACGTGATCAACTGGCCGGAAGTTGCTGCGCGCTATCAGGCCGCACTGGTTTAAGCCTTCAATAAAAACAATCAGGGCTGACTATGGGCACGGAAACACTGGCGATTGGCAGCGGGCGCATGTTTCGTTACGCGGTGGGTTCGCTGTTGCTGTTGGCGGGTATGACTTTACTGGTCGCCCACGGTTTGCAATGGCTGAATCTGGAACCGCGGCTGTTGCGCGCCTTGCAGGGCGGTGCCATCTGCGCCTTGGGCACGGCGCTTGGCGCGGTGCCGGTGCTGGTGATCCGGCGCATGCCGCAGGCACTCAGCGACACCTTGCTGGGATTTGGTGCCGGCGTGATGCTGGCGGCGACGGCGTTTTCGCTGATCGTGCCGGGCATTGCTGCGGCGGAGAGTCTTGGTCTTACGCCGTGGGCCGCCAGTGGCCTGATCTGCTTCGGCATCCTGCTCGGCGCGTTCGGTCTGTATCTGGTGGATCGGCGCGTTTCCGGTGCCTCGCCGGAGATGCTCGTCGGCACGCTGGAGCATCCGGTGATTCCACCACGAATCTGGCTGTTCGTGTTCGCCATCATCGCGCACAACATTCCGGAAGGCATGGCGGTCGGGGTGTCTGCCGGCGGCGGGATGGCGGACGCCGACAGTCTGGCGATGGGCATTGCGTTGCAGGATGTGCCGGAAGGGCTGGTGATTGCGTTGGTGCTGGCCGGGGCGGGGATGTCACGGTTCAGGGCGTTTCTCATCGGCGCGGCGTCTGGGCTGGTCGAACCGGTATTTGCACTGTTATGCGCGTGGCTGGTGAGTCTGGCTCAGGTGCTGTTGCCGCTGGGACTGGCATTGGCGGCCGGGGCGATGTTGCTGGTGGTGACCCACGAAGTGATTCCGGAGTCGCGTCGTCATGGGCATGACAAGCTGGCCAGTCTGGGCCTGTTGGTCGGGTTTTGTCTGATGATGGTGATGGATACGGCGTTGGGGTGAATGGAGGCGAGGAACAGTGTCCCCGCCTCGAGGATTATTCACCTTCGTCGAAATACCTTTCGATCAGATCGACCAATGCGTCCATGGCTTCCTGAGCCTGTTCGCCTTCGGTGCTCAAATAGATTTTGGTGCCTTTGCCTGCCGCGAGCATCATCATCGCCATGATGCTCTTGCCGTCGACAGTCGTTTCAGGTGTGCGTCCCACTCGGATCGTGCAGTCTGGATACTGACCCGCCACGCCGACAAATTTGGCCGATGCCCGGGCATGCAGACCCAGTTTATTGATGATTTCGATTTCACGAGCAGGCATCGCGGTGTGGATCCTTTAGGTGAGGTCGCGGTGGCGAACCTGGACGTTCTTCAGGGTTTTCTGCAGGGCCTGACCCAAACGTTCGGTCAGGTAGACGGAGCGGTGGTGCCCGCCGGTGCAGCCGATGGCAATGGTCACGTAGGCGCGGTTGCTGGCGGCGAAACGTGGCAGCCACTTGTTCAGGTAGGCGTAGATGTCCTGATACATTTCTTCGACATCCGGCTGCTGAGCCAGATATTCGGCCACAGGGGCATCGAGGCCGGACTGAGCGCGTAGCTCCGGTTTCCAGTACGGATTGGGCAGGCAGCGCACATCGAACACGAGGTCGGCGTCGACCGGCATGCCGCGCTTGAAGCCAAATGATTCAACCAGAAACGCCGTGCCGGGCTCAGGCTGATTCAACAGACGCAACTTCAGGGTATCGCGCAGTTGATACAGATTCAGGCTGGTGGTGTTGATTTTAAGGTCAGCCAGGTCGGCAATCGGGCCAAGCAGGGCGGTTTCATCGTGAATCGCCTCGGCCAGCGAGCGATTGGCGTTGCTCAGCGGGTGACGTCGCCGGGTTTCGGAAAAACGCTTGAGCAGGGTTTCTTCGTCGGCGTCCAGATACAGCACATCGCACTTGATGTGTTTGGCACGCACGTCTTCCAGCAATTCGGGAAAGCGTGACAGATGGCTGGGCAGGTTGCGCGCATCAATCGACACGGCGACCAGCGGCTGCGCCAGTTCCGTGTGAATCAGCGCACGCTCGGCCAGTTCCGGCAGCAAACCGGCCGGCAGATTGTCGATGCAGTAGTAGCCGTTGTCCTCAAGGACATTCAGGGCGGTACTTTTACCCGAGCCCGAACGGCCACTGACAATGATCAAACGCATAATTAGTGCCCGTTCTGCTCGTCCAGTACAACCTGGTACAAGGCTTCGTTGCTCGCGGCGCTGCGCAGTTTTTCACGAACTTCCTTGCGGTCGAGCATGCTGGCGATCTGGCGCAACAACTCCAGATGCGCGTCGGTTGCGGCTTCCGGGACCAGCAGCACGAACAACAGGTCCACCGGAGCGCCGTCGATGGCGTCGAAATCGATCGGGGCTTCGAGGTGCAGCAGGGCGCTGATCGGCGCCGTGCAGCTCTTGAGGCGGCAGTGGGGAATGGCGATGCCGTTGCCAAAACCGGTGGAGCCGAGTTTTTCGCGGGCGATCAGCGCCTCGAAGACTTCCTGCATCGCCAGATCCGGCACTTCGCGGTGGATCAGGTTGGCAATCTGTTCGAGGGCTTTTTTCTTGCTGCCGCCCGGCGCGTTCACTTGGGAACGGCCGGGGGTCAGGATGGTTTCAAGTCGGATCATGGGATAGGGGTGTTAACGACCGGTCGCGCCCTGGAGGAGGCTCTGGGTCTTTTCCTTATGCTTTTTGAGTTGGCGATCCAGCTTATCGGTGAGTGAGTCGATCGCAGCGTACATGTCGGTATCTTCTGCGTTGGCGACCACTTCGCTGCCGGGGATATGCAAGGTGGCTTCGATCTTCTGCTTCAGCTTTTCGACGCACATCGTGACCTGCACGTTGGTGATCTTGTCGAAATGTCGCTCCAGTCGCTGGAGTTTTTCCTCTATGTAGGTACGCAGAGGTTGGGTCACTTCCAGTTGGTGTCCACTGATGTTGACTTGCATACAGCTTCTCCTTCGTTGCCAGTGCATAAAGCGGCAGGCCGAAAAGCCTGCCACTGGAACGCTGTAACGTGGCTTACATCAACCGCTTGCGTTCGCTCGAAGGCGCGATTCCGAGGGATTCGCGGTACTTGGCGACGGTGCGGCGAGCCACCTGAATGCCTTGTGCCTCCAGTAAACCAGCGATCTTGCTGTCACTCAACGGCTTTTTCTGATTTTCCGCGGCGACCAGTTTTTTGATGATCGCGCGGATCGCCGTGGACGAGCATTCGCCGCCTTCGGAGGTGCTGACGTGGCTGGAGAAAAAGTATTTCAGCTCATAAATACCGCGCGGGGTATGCATGAATTTCTGCGTGGTCACCCGGGAAATCGTCGATTCGTGCATGCCGACCGCTTCGGCGATGTCATGCAATACCAACGGCTTCATCGCTTCGTCGCCGTATTCGAGGAAGCCGCGCTGATGTTCGACGATCTGCGTGGCCACTTTCATCAGGGTTTCGTTGCGGCTCTGCAGGCTCTTGATGAACCAACGGGCTTCCTGCAACTGGTTGCGCATGAAAGTGTTGTCGGCGCTGGTGTCGGCACGTTTCACAAAACCGGCGTACTGGGCGTTGACGCGCAGACGTGGCACCGATTCCTGGTTCAGCTCGACCAGCCAGCGCTCGTTGTCCTTGCGCACGATCACATCGGGAATGACATATTCGGCTTCGGTCGACTCGATCTGCGAACCGGGACGCGGATTGAGACTCTGCACCAGTTCGATGACCTGGCGCAGCTCGTCTTCCTTGAGCTTCATCCGGCGCATCAACTGGCTGTAATCGCGACTGCCGAGCAGGTCGATGTAATCGGCGACCAGACGCTTGGCCTCGGTCAGCCACGGCGTCTTCGCGGGCAGCTGGCGCAATTGCAGCAGCAGGCATTCGCTGAGGTTGCGGGCGCCGATCCCGGCGGGCTCGAATTGCTGGATGCGATGCAGGACGGCCTCGATCTCGTCGAGCTCGATGTCCAGTTCCGGATCGAACGCTTCAAGAATTTCTTCGAGGGTTTCGTCCAGATAGCCCTGATTGTTGATGCAGTCGATCAGGGTCACGGCGATCAGGCGATCGGTGTCGGACATCGGCGCCAGGTTCAGTTGCCAGAGCAGATGGCTCTGCAGGCTCTCGCCGGCGGACGTGCGGGTGGTGAAATCCCACTCATCATCATCGCTGCTGGGCAGGCTGCTGGCGCTGGTCTGGTAGACGTCTTCCCACGCGGTATCCACCGGCAATTCGTTGGGGATGCGCTCGTTCCATTCGCCATCCTCGAGGTTGTCCACCGTCGGGGCGGTTTCCTGGTAGGAGGGTTCCTGGATTTCGGCGGGCTTCTGTTCGGCGTTGTCGGCCAGAGGATCGGCGTTGTCGAAGTCGTCGCCTTCTTCCTGGCGTTCGAGCATCGGATTGGATTCCAGAGCCTCCTGGATCTCCTGTTGCAGGTCCAGGGTCGACAATTGGAGCAGGCGGATGGCCTGTTGCAGCTGCGGTGTCATCGTCAGCTGCTGGCCCATTCTCAAGACTAGCGATGGTTTCATGGCAGGGGCTTAACACCTTATTCGCCGGCGCTTTGCGCCATCCACTACAGGGCGCCGAAGCGCCAAACTTAAGCAAATTATATGCCTGAAACTGAAGTGTTTGCCTAGAGCGCTGTAACAATTAAAGCGGATAAATGCGCCTTGAATCGATACAGCGCTGTCGCGCTTACAGGCGGAACTCGTGACCCAGATACACTTCCTTGACCAGATCGTTGGCCAGGATGGTCTCGGCATCACCTTCGGCGATCAGTTGACCGTCGTTGACGATGTAAGCGGTTTCGCAGATATCCAGGGTCTCACGGACGTTGTGGTCGGTGATCAGCACACCGATGCCCTTGGCCTTGAGGTGGTGAATGATCTGCTTGATGTCGCCGACCGAGATCGGGTCGACACCGGCGAACGGTTCGTCGAGCAGGATGAATTTCGGCGCAGTGGCCAGGGCACGAGCGATTTCCACCCGGCGGCGCTCACCACCGGACAGGCTCATGCCGAGGTTGTCGCGGATGTGGCTGATGTGGAATTCCTGCAGCAGGCTTTCCAGCTCCTTGCGCCGACCGGCCTTGTCGAGTTCAGGGCGAGTCTCGAGGATCGCCATGATGTTGTCGGCGACCGACAGTTTGCGGAAGATCGACGCTTCTTGCGGCAGATAGCCGATACCGGCCTTGGCGCGGCCGTGCATCGGCTGGTGGCTGACGTCCAGATCATCGATCAGCACACGGCCCTGATCCGCCTGCACCAGGCCAACGATCATGTAGAAGCACGTAGTCTTGCCAGCGCCGTTCGGGCCGAGCAAGCCGACGATCTGCCCGCTGTCGATCGACAGGCTGACGTCACGCACGACCTGGCGGCTTTTATAGGCCTTGGCCAGGTGCTGAGCTTTCAGAGTTGCCATTACTGGGATTTCTCTTCGGTTTTCTTCTTCGGCTGGATCACCATGTCGATGCGCGGACGCGATTCGGTTACCTTGCTGCCCGTGGCGCGACCGGCGCTGGCCAGTTTCTTAACGGTGTCGTAGACGATTTTTTCGCCTTGGGTGACGTTGTTATCCTTGTCGATAACCTTGGCCTTGTCGATCAGCACCACCCGATTCTGCTGGGCGTGGTATTGAATCGTCACGCCGTAGCCCTTGACCGGGTTGGCGTCGCCCTGTGTCTGCAACTGCTCGAAGTAAGCCAGGTTGCCTACCGAGGTCACCACGTCGATGTCGCCATTGGGCGCGCGCGTCATGGTCACGGTGTTGCCTTTAACGATCATCGAACCCTGGGTAATGATCACGTCACCTTTATAGGTGGCGATGCCATTCTTGTCGTCCAGTTGGGCGTCGTCGGCCTGAATGCGGATAGGCTGCTGCTGATCGTTCGGCAGGGACCAGGCGCTCGCGCTTCCCAGTGCTGCGCCCAGACTGAGCAAAATAGGGAGGGTTTTAACGAGCCTCATACTGTCCTCTTACGTTCGATTGCAGGTGTATCCTGCTGTCCTTCAGGTACGCTTTCATTCCGACGCCAGTCGATACGCCGCCAGCGCCCTCGATTCTAACGGGTTGCGCGGTCTGCGCATATTCTTGCTGCGGGAACACGGTCATGCGGGTGCTGGTGATCAGGGTGCCGCGCTGTTTCTCGTCGGTGCGCTGTACGCGTACCGAATCGATCAATTCAACTTCGGTGCCGCCGGAATTCACCTCGCCGCGCTCACTGGTCACGTGCCACGGGAAGTCGGTGCCGCGGTACATGTTCAAATCAGGCTTGGTCACCAGGGTGACATCGGTAGCCTTGACGTGCTCGGCCTTGTCGGAAGTCATCTCGTACTGCACCTTGCCGTCCGGCAGGTACTGAATGGTATGCGTGTTGGTCGCGTACCAGTCGATCGGATTCTCGGCAGCCGAAACCGGTGGCTTGTCGAGGAAGCGTTCCGGGCTGATGTTCCAATAGCCGACCGCAGCGAAAATCGCCGCGATGCAGCCGAACAGCAGGAAGTTGCGAAACTTTTTGCTAAACATGGTCAGGCTCACAGGTACGCGGCGTTGGCCGCTTCGAGGCGGCCCTGGGCGCGCAGGATCAATTCGCAGAATTCACGGGCAGCACCTTCGCCGCCACGGGCGCGGGTAATGCCATGGGCATGTTCGCGGACGAAATCGGCAGCGTTGGCTACCGCCATGCCCAGCCCTACACGGCGGATCACCGGCAAGTCTGGCAGATCGTCGCCCAGATAGGCGACTTCTTCATAGCTTAGGCCCAGTTGCGCGAGCAGGCCGTCGAGCACCACCAGTTTGTCTTCACGCCCCTGAAACAGGTGCGGGATGCCGAGGTTCTTCGCGCGGCGCTCGACCACCGGGGTCTTGCGGCCACTGATGATCGCCGTCTGCACGCCGGCATTCATCAGCATCTTGATGCCTTGGCCGTCGAGCGTGTTGAAGGTCTTGAACTCGCTGCCGTCTTCGAGGAAGTACAGGCGGCCGTCGGTGAGCACACCGTCGACGTCGAACACTGCCAGTTTGATCGCTTTGCCGCGTTGCAGCAGATCGTTGCTCATTACATGACTCCTGCGCGCAGCAGATCGGAGAGGTTGAAGGCGCCGATCGGGCGATCCTCCTCGTCGACGACTACCAGAGCGTTGATTCGATGGTCTTCCATGATTTTCAGGGCTTCGGCGGCTAGCATGTCGGGCCGGGCGGTCTTGCCGTGTGCAGTCATTACCTGGTCGATGGTGGCGCTGCGGATGTCGATGGCGCGATCCAGGGTGCGGCGCAAATCACCGTCAGTGAAGATCCCGGCGAGCTTGCCATCGGCTTCAATAATAGCGGTCATGCCCAGACCCTTGCGGGTCATTTCCATCAGCGCGTCTTTGAGCAGGGTGCCGCGTTGTACCTGCGGCAGCTCCTGTCCGGCGTGCATGACGTTTTCGACTTTCAGCAGCAGGCGACGGCCAAGGGCGCCGCCCGGATGCGAAAAGGCAAAATCTTCAGCGGTGAAACCACGCGCTTCCAGCAAGGCCACGGCCAGAGCGTCGCCCATGACCAGCGCGGCCGTGGTCGAAGAGGTCGGTGCCAGATTCAACGGACAGGCTTCGTGCTCGACATGCACATTGAGATTGACCTCCGCAGCCTTCGCCAATGGCGACTGCGGATTACCGGTGACGCTGATCAGCTGGATGCCGAGGCGTTTGATCAATGGCAGCAGCGTCACGATTTCGTTGGTCGAGCCAGAGTTCGACAGGGCCAGAATCACGTCGTCGCGGGTGATCATGCCCATGTCGCCATGGCTGGCTTCGGCCGGATGCACGAAAAACGCCGGGGTGCCGGTACTGGCCAGGGTGGCGGCGATCTTGTTGCCGATATGCCCGGATTTGCCCATGCCGACTACGACCACGCGGCCCTTGCTGGCCAGAATCATCTCGCAGGCGCGTACGAAATCGGCGTCGATATGGGCCATCAAGCCTTGGACGGCTTCCACTTCGAGGCGGATGGTGCGTTGTGCCGATTGAATCAGGTCGCGGGTTTTGCTCATGTCAGAATCGTATGGGCCGATGAAAAGGCGGCGATTATAGCGGTTATGTGGCAAAGCCTCACGCAAGTTCGACGTGCTTTGTCATTACTGGTTACCAAAACCCTCTGAAACTCGCTCGGGCCCTCTTCAGTCGGCGATCTTGGCCGGGTTCTCGCTTGGGCGCTCAGCCTTTGCAGTGATATAGTTCGCCGCCAGTTCGGCCTGCCCGGGATGCAGGTGTTTCCGAGGAAAGTCTGGCATCCCAGTGAGAGGCTGCATCGCAAGGAGTTTAGATGAGTGCCGATAACGCCTACGCGGTCGAGCTGAAGGGAGTCTCCTTCAAGCGCGGTGCGCGGAGCATTTTCAATAACGTCGATATCCGCATCCCGCGCGGCAAGGTCACCGGCATCATGGGGCCTTCCGGCTGCGGCAAGACCACGCTGCTGCGCCTGATGGGCGCGCAGTTGCGGCCGTCCGGCGGCGAAGTCTGGGTCAACGGGCAGAACCTGCCGACGCTGTCGCGCAGTGATCTGTTCGATGCGCGCAAGCACATGGGCGTGCTGTTTCAGAGCGGTGCGCTGTTCACCGACCTCGATGTGTTCGAGAACGTGGCCTTTCCGCTGCGGGTCCACACCCAGTTGCCGGAAGACATGATCCGCGACATCGTCCTGCTCAAATTGCAGGCGGTGGGCCTGCGTGGTGCCATCGAGCTGATGCCGGACGAACTGTCCGGCGGCATGAAGCGCCGCGTGGCGCTGGCCCGGGCGATTGCCCTCGATCCGCAGATTCTCATGTACGACGAGCCCTTCGTGGGCCAGGACCCGATCGCCATGGGCGTGCTGGTGCGCCTGATCCGCCTGCTCAACGATGCTCTGGGCATCACCAGCATCGTGGTTTCGCACGATCTGGCGGAAACCGCGAGCATTGCCGACTACATCTATGTAGTGGGCGATGGTCAGGTGCTGGGCCAAGGCACACCGGATGAGCTGATGAATTCCGATGATCCGCGTATCCGCCAGTTCATGACCGGTGATCCCGATGGCCCGGTGCCGTATCACTTTCCAGCGACGGATTACCGCGCAGATCTTCTGGGGAAGCGTTGATGCGCAGAATTTCATTGATGGAACGCGTGCGTCGGTTCGGCGAATCGGCGATCGACGCGGTCGCGGTGTTTGGTCGGGCGACCCTGTTCCTGTTTCACGCACTGCTGGGCCGTGGCGGTATCAGCGGTGGTTTCGGCCTGCTGGTCAAGCAGCTGCATTCGGTCGGCGTCATGTCGCTGGTGATCATCGTGGTCTCCGGCATTTTCATCGGCATGGTCCTGGCGTTGCAGGGCTTCAGCATTCTTTCCAGCTATGGTTCAGAGCAGGCGGTGGGGCAGATGGTCGCCCTGACGCTGCTGCGTGAACTGGGGCCGGTGGTCACGGCGTTGCTGTTTGCCGGGCGGGCCGGTTCGGCGTTGACCGCCGAGATCGGCAACATGAAATCCACCGAGCAGTTGTCCAGCCTGGAAATGATCGGTGTCGATCCGCTCAAGTACATCATTGCCCCGCGCCTGTGGGCCGGCTTCATTTCCCTGCCGGTGCTGGCGATGATCTTCAGCGTCGTCGGCATCTGGGGCGGTTCGTGGGTCGCAGTCGACTGGCTGGGCGTTTATGAAGGCTCGTACTGGGCGAACATGCAGAACAGCGTGAACTTCACCAGTGACGTGCTCAATGGCGTGATCAAAAGTGTCGTTTTCGCCTTTGTGGTGACCTGGATCGCCGTATTCCAAGGCTATGACTGTGAGCCCACTTCCGAGGGGATCAGTCGTGCCACCACCAAGACCGTGGTGTTTGCCTCGCTGGCAGTGCTCGGCCTGGACTTTATTCTGACCGCTTTGATGTTTGGAGATTTCTGATGCAAAACCGCACCCTGGAAATCGGTGTCGGCCTGTTCCTGCTGGCAGGGATCCTGGCTTTGCTGCTGCTCGCCTTGCGCGTCAGCGGCCTGTCTCCGACTTCGTCCACCGACACTTACAAGTTATATGCGTATTTCGACAATATCGCCGGTCTGACGGTCAGAGCCAAAGTGACCATGGCCGGTGTGACCATCGGCAAGGTCACCGCTATCGATCTGGATCGCGACAGCTTCACCGGTCGGGTCACGCTGCAAGTGGATAAAAAGGTCGACAACCTGCCGGTCGATTCCACAGCGTCTATCCTGACCGCGGGTCTGCTGGGCGAGAAATACATCGGTATCAGCGTCGGCGGCGAAGACACCCAGTTGAAAGACGGTGGAACCATCCACGACACGCAGTCGTCACTGGTACTGGAAGACCTGATCGGTAAATTCTTGCTCAATACCGTTAGCAAAGACGCCAAATGAGGAGCTTTTGAATGATCTCTATCTTGCGACGTGGCCTGTTGGTGTTGCTCGCGGCCCTGCCGTTGATGGCTAACGCTGCACCGGGGCAATCGGCTCATGACCTGATTCAGGACACCACGAACCGGATGCTTGCCGACTTGCAGGCAAACAAAGAGAAGTACAAGCAGGATCCGCAGGATTTCTATGCGGCGCTGAACAACATTGTCGGTCCGGTGGTGGATGCCGAGGGCATCTCCAAAAGCATCATGACCGTGAAGTATTCGCGCAAGGCCACGCCTGAGCAGATGCAGCGCTTTCAGGAAAACTTCAAGCGCGGTCTGTTCCAGTTCTACGGCAACGCTTTGCTGGAATACAACAACCAGGGCATCACTGTTGACCCGGCCAAAGACGAATCGGGCGACCGCACCAGCGTCAACATGACCGTCAAGGGCAGCAACGGCGCGATCTATCCGGTGCAATACACGCTTGAGAAGATCAGCGGCGAGTGGAAACTGCGCAACGTGATCATCAACGGCATCAATATCGGCAAGCTGTTCCGTGACCAGTTCGCCGACGCCATGCAACGCAATGGCAACGATCTGGACAAGACCATCGATGGCTGGGCCGGTGAAGTGGCCAAGGCCAAGCAGGAAACCGACAAAGCCGCCGCGAAGCCAGCGCAATGAGTGAGGCGGCAGTTCGTATGAGTGATGTCGACGAGCTTGTGCTCAGCGGCGTGCTGGATTACCGCACCGGGCCTGAGCTGCGCAAGGAAGGGCAGGCGCTGATCAAGTCGAGCAAGGCATCGGCGCTGGTCATCGATTGTTCGGCGGTGCAGAAGTCCAGCAGCGTCGGCCTGTCGTTGCTACTGTGCTTCATGCGTGATGCGCAGGCGGCCGGCAAGGCCGTCAGCATTCGCTCGATGCCTGACGACATGCGTGAAATCGCTCAGGTCAGTGAATTGACCGAGTTGTTGGCGCAACCCTGAACCATCATCTATAAAGAAGCCCCCCCGTCAGAGTCCTGCGTTGCGGGGTTCGCAGGCGCGGGGCTTTTTTGTATGATGTCCGACCCGTGCGCACAGGGCGCCGATTGAGGTTGAGCATGCAGGCCGTAGAAGTGAAGAGCTTCCTTGAAGGAAAGCTGCCAGGAACGCTGGTAGAAGTTGAAGGCGAAGGCTGCAACTTCCAGCTGAACGTGATTAGCGATGAACTGGCGGCGTTGAGCCCGGTGAAGCGTCAGCAGCAGGTCTATGCCCATTTGAACCCATGGATCACCGATGGCAGCATCCATGCGGTCACTATGAAATTTTTCAGCCGCGCGGCCTGGGCCGAGCGCACCTGAGCCCTAGGGCGTCGAGATACTAATGGATAAATTGATTATTACCGGTGGCGCTCGTCTTGATGGCGAGATCCGCATTTCCGGCGCGAAGAACTCCGCCCTGCCGATTCTGGCTGCGACCTTGCTGTGCGATGGCCCGGTCACCGTTGGCAACCTGCCGCACCTGCACGACATCACCACCATGATCGAGCTGTTCGGGCGCATGGGCATTGAGCCGGTGATCGACGAGAAGCTCAGCGTCGAAATCGACCCGCGCACCATCAAGACCCTGATCGCGCCGTACGAACTGGTGAAAACCATGCGTGCGTCGATCCTGGTACTGGGCCCGATGGTCGCGCGTTTCGGTGAAGCTGAAGTCGCGCTGCCTGGCGGTTGCGCCATCGGTTCGCGTCCGGTCGACCTGCACATTCGCGGTCTGGAAGCCATGGGCGCGGTCATCGACGTCGAAGGCGGCTACATCAAGGCCAAGGCACCTGAAGGTGGCTTGCGCGGCGCGCACTTCTTCTTCGACACCGTCAGCGTGACCGGTACCGAAAACATCATGATGGCCGCTGCTCTGGCCAAGGGCCGCAGCGTGTTGCAGAACGCCGCGCGCGAGCCTGAAGTGGTCGACCTGGCGAACTTCCTCAATGCCATGGGCGCCAAGGTTTCCGGTGCTGGCACCGACACCATCACCATTGATGGCGTCGAGCGCCTGGGTTCGGCTTTCTACAAAGTCATGCCTGACCGTATCGAAACCGGCACCTATCTGGTCGCTGCTGCCGTGACCGGTGGCCGCGTCAAGGTCAAGGACACCGATCCGACCATTCTCGAAGCAGTGCTGGAAAAGCTGCGTGAAGCCGGCGCGGAAATCACCTGCGGTGAAGACTGGATCGAGCTGAACATGCACGGCAAGCGCCCGAAAGCGGTCAACGTGCGCACTGCGCCGTACCCGGCGTTCCCGACCGACATGCAGGCCCAGTTCATCTCGCTCAACGCCATTGCCGAAGGCACTGGTGCGGTGATCGAGACGATCTTCGAAAACCGTTTCATGCACGTGTACGAACTGCACCGCATGGGCGCGCACATCCAGGTTGAAGGCAACACCGCGATCGTCACCGGTATCGAGAAGCTCAAGGGCGCGCCAGTCATGGCCACCGACCTGCGCGCGTCGGCCAGCCTGGTGATCTCGGCGCTGGTTGCCGAAGGCGACACGCTGATCGACCGCATCTACCACATCGACCGTGGTTACGAGTGCATCGAAGAAAAACTGCAAATGCTGGGTGCCAAGATCCGCCGCGTTCCGGGCTGATCGCTGCATCGGGACACAGGGACGTGTCCACTGAATTCGTTTCGAGTCGAGGGTGTACGCACCCTCGATGTGTGTCCGGCGCCGATTGCGACCGGGCATGAGTACCTTGATAAGGACTGACGTTTCCCATGTTGACCATCGCACTGTCCAAGGGCCGCATCCTTGACGACACCCTGCCGCTTCTCGCTGAAGCGGGCATCGTGCCGACCGAGAATCCGGACAAGAGCCGCAAGCTGATCATTCCCACGACCCAGGACGACGTGCGTCTGCTGATCGTGCGTGCCACCGACGTGCCGACCTATGTCGAGCATGGCGCGGCCGACCTCGGCGTCGCCGGTAAGGACGTGCTGATGGAATACAGCGGCCAGGGCCTGTACGAGCCGCTGGACCTGCAGATCGCTCAGTGCAAGCTGATGACCGCCGGCAAGATCGGCGCGGCCGAGCCCAAGGGCCGTCTGCGCGTGGCGACCAAGTTCGTCAACGTTGCCAAGCGTTATTACGCCGAGCAGGGCCGTCAGGTCGACATCATCAAGCTGTACGGCTCGATGGAGCTGGCGCCGCTGATCGGGCTGGCCGACAAGATCATCGACGTGGTCGACACCGGCAACACCCTGCGCGCCAACGGCCTGGAACCCCAGGAACTGATCGCCACGATCAGCTCGCGTCTGGTCGTCAACAAGGCTTCAATGAAAATGCAGCACGCCCGGATCCAGGCGTTGATCGACACCCTGCGCAACGCAGTGGAATCGCGACACCGCGGCTGATCTACCTGCGCGGCCCGAGGCCGCGCCGTCTATCCGCCTCATAGCCAGAATTCTCAGGTGCCCAAGCGGATCGAATGCTAGTTTCGGGCGCCTGAGTTATTTGCCATTCCTATGAGGCTCTCGCTATGACCGCAACCACTGCAATTCGCCGACTCAACGCTGCTGACCCGGATTTCGCGCATCATCTGGATCATCTGCTGAGCTGGGAAAGTGTGTCTGACGACTCGGTCAATCAGCGCGTGCTGGACATCATCAAGGCTGTGCGCGAGCGCGGTGACGCGGCGCTGGTCGAGTTCACCCAGAAGTTCGACGGCCTCGAAGTCGCCTCGATGGCCGACCTGATCCTGCCGCGCGAGCGCCTTGAACTGGCCCTGACCCGCATCACTGTGCCGCAACGCGAGGCCTTGGAAAAAGCCGCCGCCCGGGTGCGCAGCTATCACGAAAAACAGAAGCAGGATTCCTGGAGCTACACCGAAGCTGACGGCACGGTGCTCGGCCAGAAGGTCACGCCGCTGGATCGCGCAGGCCTGTACGTGCCGGGCGGCAAGGCTTCGTATCCGTCGTCGGTATTGATGAACGCGATTCCGGCGAAGGTGGCCGGCGTGACCGAAGTGGTCATGGTCGTGCCAACCCCGCGCGGTGAAATCAACGAGCTGGTGCTGGCCGCTGCCTGCATCGCCGGTGTCGACCGCGTGTTCACCATCGGCGGCGCGCAAGCGGTTGCCGCACTGGCTTATGGCACCGAAAGCGTGCCGCGTGTCGACAAGGTTGTCGGCCCGGGCAATATCTATGTGGCCACGGCCAAGCGTCATGTGTTCGGCCAGGTCGGCATCGACATGATTGCCGGCCCTTCGGAAATTCTTGTGGTCTGCGACGGCCAGACCGATCCGGACTGGATTGCCATGGATCTGTTCTCCCAGGCCGAGCACGACGAAGACGCGCAAGCGATTCTGGTCAGCCCCGACGCCGAGTTCCTCGACAAGGTGGCTGCGAGCATCGACAAACTGCTGCCGACCATGGACCGCGCGACCATCATCGAAACTTCGATCAATGGCCGTGGTGCGCTGATTCAGGTGAGCGACATGGCGCAGGCCATCGAAGTCGCCAACCGCATCGCCCCGGAACACCTGGAATTGTCGGTCGCTGATCCACAAGCCTGGCTGCCGCAGATTCGTCACGCCGGTGCGATCTTCATGGGCCGCCACACTTCCGAAGCGTTGGGCGATTACTGCGCCGGTCCGAACCACGTGTTGCCGACTTCCGGCACCGCGCGCTTCTCCTCGCCGCTGGGCGTCTACGACTTCCAGAAGCGCTCGTCGATCATCTTCTGCTCCGAGGCCGGCGCTTCCGAACTGGGCAAAACTGCATCGGTACTGGCCCGTGGTGAATCGCTGAGCGCCCACGCACGCAGCGCCGAATACCGCATCAAAGACCAAGACTTTCTGAAAGGGCAGGGGAACTGAGCGATGAGTAAATTCTGGAGCCCGTTCGTCAAGGACCTGGTGCCCTACGTGCCGGGCGAACAGCCGAAGCTGACCAAACTGGTCAAGCTCAATACCAACGAAAATCCGTATGGCCCGTCGCCAAAGGCGCTGGCGGCGATGCAAGCCGAGCTCAACGACAACCTGCGCCTGTACCCGGACCCGAACAGTGACCTGCTGAAAAACGCCGTGGCCGAATACTACGGCGTGCAAACCAGTCAGGTGTTCCTTGGCAACGGTTCGGACGAAGTGCTCGCGCACATCTTCCACGGTCTGCTGCAACACGACCAGCCGCTGCTGTTCCCGGACATCAGCTACAGCTTCTATCCGGTCTACTGCGGTCTGTACGGCATTGAATTCGACGCGGTGCCGCTGGATGCGCAATTCCAGATCAACCCGGCCGATTACGCCAAACCGAATGGCGGGATCATTTTCCCCAACCCGAACGCCCCGACCGGATGCTTGCTGGCGCTGGACGCCGTCGAGCAAATCCTCAAGGCCAGTCCTGATTCGGTCGTAGTCGTGGATGAGGCGTACATCGACTTCGGCGGCGAGACGGCGATCAGTCTGGTGGACCGCTATCCAAACCTGCTGGTGACGCAGACGCTGTCCAAATCACGTTCGCTGGCCGGCCTGCGTGTCGGTCTGGCGGTAGGGCATCCGGACCTGATCGAAGCGCTGGAGCGGATCAAGAACAGCTTCAACTCCTATCCACTGGATCGTCTGGCGATTGTCGGCGCGGCGGCGGCTTTCGAAGATCGCGAGTATTTCGACAAGACCTGCCGTCAGGTGATCGAGAGCCGCGAATGGGTGGTGGCGCAGTTGCAGGCTAAAGGCTTTGAAGTGCTGCCGTCGGCGGCCAACTTCATCTTCGCTCGCCACCCGCAGCATGATGCGGCGGGCCTGGCGGCCAAGCTGCGCGAGCAGGGCGTGATCGTGCGGCACTTCAAGCAGGAGCGGATTGCGCAGTTCCTGCGGATATCGGTGGGTACGCCGGAGCAGAATCAGGCGTTGATCGACGGCCTTGGCGACCTCTAAAAGCAAAAGCCCCTCACCCTAGCCCTCTCCCAGAGGGAGAGGGGACTGAATGGGGAATATTGGAGAGGCTCACCGACTTGAACGATTTGTATTGAATCCATAATCAACTCGGTCTTTCAGGTCGATGTATCCCGCAAGACAACTCGGTCGGCCCCCTCTCCCAGATGGAGAGGGGACTGAATGGGGAATATTGCAGAGGTTCACCGACTTGAACGATTTGTATTGAATCCATAATCAACTCGGTCTTTCAGGTCGATGTATCCCGCAAGACAACTCGGTCAGCTCTCTCTCCCTCTGGGAGAGGGCTGGGGTGAGGGTGTGCTTTTATTCGTGATGCGGCTCGCCAAGGAATGTCAGCGAACTGAACAACCCACGACTGTCCACATCCGCGCTGTCCCTCACCGGCACCTCGACCTGCGCCGCAATCACATTCAACCCTTCATTACGCACCAGCACCTGCGCACGCCCATCCTTGTCGGTCTCGGTGCTCAGGGTGTTTGGCGCGCTGCGATAGTCGCCAATCAACTTCACCCCGGCCGCCGGTTTGCCATCGAGCAGCACCCGCACCGGTAACGATTTACCCGGCCCGACCGTCAGCGGATCGACCTCCGGCAGGATCAGCAGTTTGATCTGGTCAAGCTTCGGCAACTTCGCCCCCGGCTGATAGATCGCCAGACTGTACTTGAACGTCTGCGTGGCCTCGGTGGCGCCGGGTACTTTGCTGCGTCCTTCGTTGATCCACTTCTTGTCCGCCGTCTGCGACCACATGCCGTTGTTCAGCGCCACGGCCAGCACCGCCGGCGGCTTCAACGGTTTCAGCCGGGCATGATCGGCCAGGCGCTCGACGCTGACCGGGATCATTTTGCCGCTTGCGTCATAAGCCCAGGCACCGCTGATTTTCTGCGCCTTGAAGGCGTTGTCTTCGGCGCCATGGCCGTAGATCACTTCGATGTTGCCGCGTCGTTCCTCTGTCCACAGGCCGTGGGCCGACACCTGACCGGTGAATAGCGCAGCGATGAGCAGAAGGGATTTGCCGTAGTGCATGGTGACGTCCTTTTACAGGTTGAGTGTCAGGCTGACGGTGAAATTGCGTGGCTCGCCGGGGTTGACCCAGTAGTTGCTGTAGGAGCGCTCGTAGTATTTTTCGTCGAAGATGTTGTTCAGGTTCAGGCCGAGCGTGACGTTGTCGCTGGCCTTGTAATGCGCGAGCAAGTCGACGGTCTGGTAGGCCGGCAATTCGAAGTCGCTGCCGGATTCGCCCGAGCGATCGCCGACGTAGGTGAACGCTGCACCGACGTCTGAACCGCGCAGTCGGCCATCCTGAAATTCATAAACACCCAGCAGACTGCCGCTGCGTTTGGCCACGCCGAGGATGCGGCTGCCGGTAGGAATGGTCGCGTCGCCCTTGGTCACCTCGGCGTCGATGTAGGCGAAGGCGCCGATGACCCGCACCGCGTCGGTCACTTGGCCGCTCACTTGCCAATCGAAACCCTGACTGCGCGCCTTGCCCATGGCGCGGCTGGTGTCGGTGCCCGGATCGAGGGCGAGAACGTTTTCCTTGTCGATGTGGAAGAAGGCGA
The DNA here is from genome assembly GCF_008923895.1 of Pseudomonas sp. GXM4. NCBI lineage: Bacteria > Pseudomonadati > Pseudomonadota > Gammaproteobacteria > Pseudomonadales > Pseudomonadaceae > Pseudomonas > Pseudomonas sp. GXM4. Next base: position 16,259 of record NZ_WBRZ01000026.1, on the reverse strand, counting down.
GGGTGCTGCTCACGCGCTCATCGAACAGCTCGTTCTTGATCCCCACTTCGTAACCGACACCTTCTTCCGGATCGAAGGATTTGCCGGAGGCATCCAGGCCGTTGTTCGGTTTGAACGAGGTCGAGGCGTTGGCGAACAGGCCGGTGTTCGGCGTGAGCTGATAGAGCAGGCCGGCGCGTTGAGTCAGTGCGTCGTGGCGCTGATGGCTTTTGGCGTTGCGGCTGTGATCGTCGATGCGCTGATCGAAATGCTCGAAGCGCGCGCCGACCATGCCGCGCAGCTTGTCGGTGAAGATGATCTGGTCCTGCAGATTCAGCGCATGACTTTCAACGTGTTCGAAGAAGTCGGTGCCCGAGCGTACGCCATTGGGTTTCGGCTGGCCGTAAACCGGTTTATAGATGTCGATGGCGTAGGGGCCGCCAGCAATGGTGGTGACGCGTTCGTCTTTGCGGTAATTCTCGTACTCGGTGCCGATCAGCAATTCGTGCTGCCACGGCCCGAGGTCGAACAGACCGCGCAGTTCCAGTTGGGTGATGCTGTCGTGCCAACTCGTGTCGCGTTCGCGCAAGCGGCGGTTGACCGTGTGGCCGTCGGCGTTCAGCGGTCGTGCTTCGGAAGCGTCGCCCCAGAGCTTGCCTTCCTTGTAGTGGCTGGCCAGACGCAGTTTCCAGCTGTCGTTCAGATGGTGTTCAAGAGTGGCCTGGAGCAGGTTGTTGTGGTTGTCGATGTTGCCGTCGTTGGGCTCGCCGAGGAAGGTCGAGCGCGATACGCCGCTCCACTTGTTGTTCGGCGCCACCACACCACGATCGAACGTCGAATTGTGACGGACGATTTCGCTCTCCACCAGCAGCGAGGTGTCCGGGTTCAACTGCCAACTGATTGAGGGTGCGACGAATACCCGCTGGCTGTCGACGTGGTCGCGAAAGCTGTTGTTGTCTTCTACGGCGAAGTTGATGCGCGAGAGCACATTGCCCTGGTCATCAAGGGGCGTGTTGACGTCCAGCGCGGTGCGGTAGCGATCCCAACTGCCGGCGCTGGTCTGCAAAGTGGTGAACGCTTCGGGCTGCGGCTTCTTGGTGACGATGTTCACCGTGCCGCCGGGATCACCCCGGCCGTACAGGCTGGCGGCCGGGCCCTTGAGCACTTCGATGCGTTCTATATTGGCCGCATCTGGCGTACTCGGATAACCGCGATTGGCACTGAAGCCGTCCTTGTAGAACTCCGAGGTGGTGAAGCCGCGCACGCTGTATTCGTACAGGGTCAGGCCGCCGAAGTTGTTCTGCTTCGATACGCCGCCGGCAAAATCCAGCGCGCGTTCAACGCTGGTGCTGCCCAGATCCGAGAGCACACTGGCCGGAACGACGCTGATGGCTTGTGGGATATCGCGAATCGCCGTGTCGGTTTTGGTCGCACTGGCCGAGCGAGTCGCGCGATAACCGCTGACCGGGCCGGAGGGTGATTCGTAGTCGGAAGTGACGCTGATGGCTTCCAGCTCAACGGGCTGCGGCTCATCGGCGAAGGCGGGATCGCAGAGCAAACCCAGAGTCAGGCCCAGCAGCGAGGCCTTTTTGCGAGACGGCATGTTATGTTATTCCAATTGCTAGAATTGAAACAATATAACATGCCTGTTGAGAATGTCTGTTATTCGCGCCACTGGCGCGAAAACATTTTTACTCTTCTTTTTCTTTCACCGGTGCCGGTGGGGGACGCAGGCCGATTTCAGCGGTCAGCTTCAGCTCCTTGCCGTTGCGCATGACCTGAATTGTCACCTTGTCGGTCGGTTTGATCCGCGCCACCTGGTTCATCGAGCGGCGACCATCGCCGGCGGGCTCGCCATCGATGCTCAGAATCACATCGCCCAGTTGCAGGCCGGCTTTCTGCGCCGGGCCGTCACGGAAGATTCCGGCAACGACAATCCCCGGGCGCCCGGACAAGCCAAACGACTCCGCCAGTTCCTGAGTCAGCGGTTGTACTTCGATGCCCAGCCAGCCACGAATCACTTGGCCGTGCTCGATGATCGACTTCATCACTTCCATCGCCAGTTTCACCGGGATGGCAAAACCGATGCCTTGCGAGCCGCCGGATTTGGAAAAGATCGCCGTGTTGATACCGGTGAGGTTGCCGTTGGCATCCACCAGCGCACCGCCGGAGTTGCCCGGGTTGATCGCCGCATCGGTCTGGATGAAGTCTTCGTAGTTGTTCAGGCCCAACTGATTGCGGCCGGTGGCGCTGATGATGCCCATGGTCACGGTCTGGCCGACGCCGAACGGGTTGCCGATGGCCAGCGCGACGTCGCCGATGCGAATGCTGTCGGAGCGGCCGACGGTGATTGCCGGGAGGTTTTTCAGGTCGATTTTCAGGACAGCCAGGTCAGTCTCAGGATCGCTGCCAATCACCCGTGCGAGCGTTTCGCGACCATCCTTCAACGCCACAACAATCTGGTCGGCGCCGCTGGTGACGTGGTTGTTGGTGAGGATGTAGCCTTCCGGGCTCATGATCACCCCGGAACCGAGACTCGATTCCATGCGCTTCTGTTTCGGCGAATTGTCACCGAAGAAGCGGCGGAACTGCGGATCCTCGAACAAGGGATGCGCCGGTTTGTTGATGACCTTGGTGGTGTACAGGTTGACCACCGACGGCGCGGCGATGCCCACCGCATCCGCATAGGACACCGGCCCCTGCTGCACGATCGTGGTCTGAGGGGCCTGTTGCAGATTGACGTCGAGGCTCGGCAGCCCGACCCACTCGGGGTAACGCTGAATAATCAACAGAGCGATAAGCACACCGGCCAACAGCGGCCAGCCAAAAAAACGCAGCGCCTTGAGCATTAAGCACGTTCCTGGAAAGGTTGCAGGCGAGGTCAGACCGCCCATAATGTCGCGCATTATACGAGGCCGCGCGCGCCTCTGAACGGGATATTTAGGAGTCTTTCATGGCCGTTGCCCTCAGCACCCTCGTCGAAGAAGCCGACCGTTACCTGGGCAGTGCGAAAATTGCCGATTATTGCCCCAACGGATTACAGGTCGAAGGCCGCCCGCAAGTGATGCGCATCGTCAGTGGCGTCACCGCCAGCCAGGCTTTATTGGACGCCGCCGTCGAAGCCGAGGCCGACCTGATCCTGGTCCACCACGGTTATTTCTGGAAAGGCGAAAACCCCTGCGTCACCGGCATGAAACAGCGCCGCTTGAAGACCTTGCTCAAGCACGACATCAGTCTGCTCGCCTATCACCTGCCGCTGGATCTGCACCCGGACGTCGGCAACAACGTGCAACTGGCGCGTCAGCTCGACATCACTGTCGAAGGGCCGCTCGACCCGAGCAATCCGAAAGTCGTCGGGCTGGTCGGCTCGCTGAATGAGCCAATGACTGCGCGGGATTTCGCGCGCAAGGTGCAGGAAGTCATGGGCCGCGAGCCGCTGCTGATCGAAGGCAGCGGCATGATCCGCCGCGTCGGCTGGTGCACCGGTGGTGGCCAGGGCTATATCGACCAGAGTGTGGCGGCGGGTGTCGATCTGTTCATCAGTGGCGAGGCCTCCGAGCAGACTTTCCACAGCGCCAGGGAAAACGACATCAGCTTCATCGCCGCTGGCCACCACGCCACCGAACGCTACGGCGTGCAGGCGCTGGGTGAGTATCTGGCGAAGCGCTTTGCCCTTGAGCACATCTTCATCGATTGCCCCAACCCGATCTGAGCTCACCGCAAACTCCTGTGGGAGCTAGCCTGCTCGCGAAGGCCTCAGACCTTCAATACAAGGTGCCTGACACTCCGCCTTCGCGAGCAGGCTAGCTCCCACGTTCGGCCCTGACGGCCGAACTGGTGGGCATATTCATATACCCTTTCGATCTAGTTGGCGTCCTGATTAGAAGAGGTCGCTGTGCTAGGATTCCTCGCTCGAACACGGCCCGCTGGCCGTTCATAAGAAAGCTTTCGTGAGTAGCCATGGTCGACAAACTGACGCATCTGAAACAGCTGGAGGCGGAAAGCATCCACATCATCCGCGAGGTGGCCGCCGAGTTCGATAACCCGGTGATGCTGTACTCCATCGGTAAAGACTCCGCCGTGATGCTGCACCTGGCACGCAAGGCGTTCTTCCCGGGCAAACTGCCGTTTCCGGTGATGCACGTCGACACCCGCTGGAAATTCCAGGAAATGTACAAGTTCCGCGACAAGATGGTCGAAGACTTGGGCCTGGACCTGATTACCCACATCAACCCCGATGGCGTGGCGCAGAACATCAACCCGTTCACCCACGGCAGCGCCAAGCACACCGACATCATGAAAACCGAAGGCCTGAAACAGGCACTCGACAAGCATGGTTTCGACGCAGCGTTCGGCGGCGCCCGTCGCGATGAAGAGAAATCCCGCGCCAAAGAGCGTGTGTACTCGTTCCGTGACAGCAAGCACCGCTGGGACCCGAAAAACCAGCGTCCGGAGCTCTGGAACGTCTACAACGGCAAGGTCAACAAGGGCGAATCCATTCGTGTATTCCCGTTGTCGAACTGGACCGAGCTGGACATCTGGCAGTACATCTATCTCGAAGGCATTCCGATTGTGCCCCTGTACTTCGCCGCCGAACGCGAAGTGATCGAGAAGAACGGCACGCTGATCATGATCGACGACGAGCGCATCCTCGAGCACCTGTCCGATGAAGACAAAGCGCGCATCGTGAAAAAGAAAGTGCGGTTCCGCACCCTTGGCTGCTACCCGTTGACGGGCGCGGTGGAGTCCGAGGCCGAAAGCCTCACGGACATCATTCAGGAAATGCTCCTGACGCGAACTTCCGAGCGCCAGGGCCGGGTCATCGACCACGATGGCGCTGGCTCGATGGAAGACAAAAAACGTCAAGGCTATTTCTAAGGGGCTGTCATGTCGCATGTTTCTGATTTGATCAGCGAGGACATCCTCGCCTACCTGGGCCAGCACGAACGTAAAGAGCTGCTGCGCTTTTTGACCTGCGGTAACGTCGACGACGGCAAGAGCACCCTGATCGGGCGCCTGCTGCACGACTCGAAAATGATCTACGAAGATCACCTCGAAGCGATCACCCGCGATTCGAAGAAAGTCGGCACCACCGGTGACGACATCGACCTGGCATTGCTGGTCGACGGTCTGCAGGCCGAGCGTGAGCAGGGCATCACCATTGATGTCGCTTACCGCTATTTCTCCACCGCCAAGCGCAAATTCATCATCGCCGACACCCCTGGCCATGAGCAGTACACCCGCAACATGGCCACCGGTGCATCCACCTGTGACCTGGCGATCATTCTGGTCGACGCCCGTTACGGCGTGCAGACCCAGACCCGTCGCCACAGCTTCATCGCTTCTTTGCTGGGTATCAAACACATCGTCGTCGCCATCAACAAGATGGACTTGAAGGACTTCGACGAAGGCGTGTTCGAATCGATCAAGGCTGACTACCTGAAGTTCGCCGAAGGCTTGAAGATGAAGCCGACCAGCATGCACTTCGTGCCGATGTCTGCCCTTAAAGGCGACAACGTGGTGAACAAGTCCGAGCGCTCGCCGTGGTACACCGGCCAGTCGCTGATGGAGATTCTGGAGACTGTGGAAGTCGCCGGCGATCGCAACTTCACCGATCTGCGTTTCCCGGTGCAGTACGTCAACCGTCCGAACCTGAACTTCCGTGGTTTCGCCGGCACCCTGGCCAGCGGCATTGTGCATAAGGGCGACGAAGTCGTGGTGCTGCCGTCGGGCAAGAGCAGCCGCGTGAAGTCCATCGTCACTTTCGAAGGTGAGCTGGAACACGCAGGTCCAGGTCAGGCGGTAACCCTGACCATGGAAGACGAAATCGACATCTCCCGTGGCGACCTGTTGGTGCATGCCGACAACGTGCCGCCGGTCACCGACAGCTTCGAAGCGATGCTGGTGTGGATGGCTGAAGAGCCGATGCTGCCGGGCAAGAAATACGACATCAAACGCGCCACCAGTTACGTGCCGGGCTCGATCGCCAGCATCGTCAACAAGGTCGACGTCAACACGTTGGAAGAAGGCCCGGCGAGCGCGTTGCAGCTCAACGAAATCGGCAAGGTGAAAATCGCGCTCGACGCGCCGATCGCCCTCGACGGTTACGAAAGCAACCGCACCACCGGCGCGTTCATCGTCATCGATCGCCTGACCAACGGCACCGTTGGCGCCGGCATGATCGTCGCTCAGCCTGTAGCGCATGGCACTGCAACCCACCATGGCAAATTGGCCCACGTGGCGACTGAAGAACGCGCCCAGCGCTTCGGCCAGCAACCAGCCACCGTGCTGTTCAGCGGCCTGTCCGGTGCGGGCAAAAGCACCTTGGCGTATGCGGTCGAGCGCAAGCTGTTCGACATGGGGCGCGCGGTGTTTGTACTCGATGGCCAGAATCTGCGTCAGGATCTGAACAAGGGGCTACCGCAGGATCGCGCCGGCCGTACCGAGAACTGGCGTCGTGCTGCGCACGTGGCGCGTCAGTTCAACGAAGCGGGGCTGCTGACCCTGGCCGCGTTCGTCGCGCCAAGTGCCGAAGGTCGCGAGCAGGCCAAGGAACTGATCGGCAAGGATCGCTTGCTGACGGTCTATGTGCAGGCGTCGCCGACCGTGTGCGCCGAGCGTGATCCGCAAGGTCTGTACGCCGCTGGCGGCGACAACATCCCGGGCGAATCCTTCCCGTACGACGTGCCGCTCAATGCCGACCTGGTGATCGACACGCAGTCGCTGAGCCTGGAAGAAAGCGTCAAGCAAGTGCTGGAGCTGTTGCGTCAGCGTGGTGCGATCTAAGGTGGAAGCAGCGACAAGCTTCTAGCTGCAAGCGGCAAGAAAAAGCCCGCCGGTGAGTGATCATCGGCGGGCTTTTTTTGGCCGGGTGATCGTTCCCACGCGCAGCAAAGGAATGCCTCCTTGGACGCTCCGCGTCCGCTTCGGCAGGGACGCGGAGCGTCCCGGGCTGCATTCCCACGCGGAGCGTGGGAACGATCAACTGTGGGAGCGAGCAGGCTCGCTCCCACAGGGGTCAGTGTTTGGGTGGATATTCGCGGTGCATCTGCTCCAGCAACGCATCCTTGTCCAGCCACAGCTGATTGATCCAGCCCTGAAACTGCAAACGGTACTCGCCGTCCTGGTCGTAGTTTTTGCCGATGAAGGCCGGCGGGATTTTGATTTCTTCAAAATGCACCACCACATCGCGCACATTGCCGCAGAGCAAATCCCAGAACCCCGGACGCCCGGCCGGATAATGAATCGTCACGTTGACGATTGATTCCAGCTGTTCGCCCATCGCATCGAGCACAAAGGCGATCCCGCCGGCCTTGGGCTTGAGCAGGTATTTGAACGGTGACTGCTGCTGCGCATGCTTGCCTTCGGTGAAGCGTGTGCCTTCGACGAAGTTGAAAATCCCCACCGGGTTATGCCGGAATTTCGCGCAGGTCTTGCGCGTGGTTTCCAGGTCCTTGCCTTTCTTCTCCGGGTGTTTTTCCAGATACGCCTTGGAGTAGCGCTTCATGAACGGAAAGCCCAGCGCCCACCAGGCCAGCCCGATTACCGGAACCCAGATCAGCTCCTGCTTGAGGAAGAACTTCAGCGGCTGAATCTTGCGGTTGAGCACGTATTGCAGCACCAGAATATCCACCCAGCTCTGGTGGTTGCTGGTGATCAGGTACGAGTGTTGATAGTCGAGACCTTGCAGGCCGCTGACGTGCCAGCGGGTGCGCCGTACCAGATTCATCCAGCCCTTGTTGTTGCTGATCCACGCCTCGTGGGTGTGGCTCATCAGCCAACCGGCGATGCGCTGGGTAAAGGCAAACGGCAAAGCCTTGACCAGCGCCACGCAGAACAGGAACGAGCAGAGCAGAATCGTATTGAGCGCCAACAGCAGCGAGGCGATCACGCCGCGCACGGGGGCGGGTAGAAAATCCAGCATTTACACATCCATAGGTCGGTTGGCGGCTTGAATCGCGGTGAGCGCGATGGTGTAGACGATGTCATCGACTTGCGCACCGCGCGGCAGGTCGTTCACCGGTTTGCGCAGGCCTTGCAGCATCGGCCCGAGGCTGACGCAATCAGCGCTGCGCTGTACGGCTTTGTGCGTGGTGTTGCCGGTGTTCAGATCGGGGAACACAAACACCGTGGCGCGCCCGGCGACCTGACTGTTCGGCGCCAGTTGCCGCGCCACGTCGGCGTTCGCGGCAGCGTCGTACTGCAACGGTCCGTCGATCAACAGCGAGTTTTGTTGCTCATGGGCGAGCAGGGTCGCCTCGCGGACTTTCTCGACTTCTTCACCGCGCGCCGATTCGCCGCTGGAATAGCTGATCATCGCCACCCGTGGGGTAATGCCGAATGCGGCCGCCGAGTCAGCGCTTTGCAGGGCGATCTCGGCCAGTTCTGCGGCGCTCGGGTGTGGATTCATCACGCAGTCGCCGTAGACCAGCACTTCTTCCGGAAAGAGCATGAAGAATACCGACGACACAAGCGTGCAGCCCGGTGCGGTCTTGATCAGTTGCAAGGCCGGACGGATGGTGTTGGCGGTGGTGTTGATCACACCCGAAACCAGACCGTCGACCTCGTCCAGCGCCAGCATCATGGTGCCGATCACCACGGTGTCTTCCAGTTGTTGCTCGGCCATCGGTGCGTTGAGGCTTTTGCTCTTGCGCAGGGCGACCATCGGCTCGACGTAGCGCTCGCGGATGTGGTCCGGGTCAAGGATTTCCAGACCCGGCGGCAGCACGATGCCTTGGGCACGGGCGACCGCTTCGACGTCTTCGGGTTTGGCCAGCAATACGCAGCGGGCGATCCCGCGTTCCTGACAGATCGCCGCCGCTTGCACGGTGAACGGCTCGCTGCCTTCGGGCAACACGATGCGCTTGTTCGCCGCTTGCGCGCGCTGGATCAATTGGTAGCGGAACACCGCCGGCGACAGGCGCATCTCCCGAGGCGTGCCGCAGCGCTGGTGCAGCCACTTGGCGTCGAGGTGGCTGGCGACGAAATCAGTGATGATCTCCGCGCGCTCGCGGTCATCGATCGGGATTTCCTTGTTCAGGCCATTGAGCAGATTGGCGGTGTCGTACGAGCCGGTGCTCACCGACAACACCGGCAGACCGGCCTGCAAGGCGCCTCGGCACAGGTCCATGATGCGCGGGTCGGGCAGGGTGTCGCTGGTCAGCAGCAGGCCGGCCAGAGGCACACCGTTGATCGCCGCGAGGCTGACGGCGAGGATGATGTCGTCGCGATCGCCCGGTGTCACCACCAGCACACCAGGCTTGAGCAGTTCGACGGTGTTGCGCATGGTTCGTGCGCAAATGATGATTTTGCTCATGCGCCGGGTTTCGTAGTCGCCCGCGTTGAGCACTTGCGCGCCCATCAGGTCGGCGACGTCGCGGGTGCGCGGCGCATTGAGTTCCGGCTGAAACGGGATGCAGCCAAGCAAGCGGAAATCACCGCTGCGCAGCAACGGCGAATGCTCCTTCAGACGCGTGGCGAAGGCGTCCATGCTCTCGTCGGTCTTGACCTTGTTAAGGATCACTCCGAGGACTTTCGGATCTTTCGGGCCGCCGAACAATTGCGCTTGAAGCTCGACACGGCCAGAAAGCTCGGCGAGCACTTCGTTTTCCGGCGCCGAGACCAGAATCACCTCGGCATCCAGGCTCTTGGCCAGATGCAGATTGACCCGCGCGGCGTAACTGGCGCTGCGGGTCGGCACCATGCCTTCTACCACCAGCACATCCTTGCCGACCGCTGCCTGCTGATACAGGGCGATGATTTCTTCGAGCAGTTCGTCGAGCTGACCGTCGCCGAGCATGCGTTCGACGTGCGCCAGCCCCAACGGTTGTGGCGGTTTCAGGCCATGGGTGCGCGCCACCAGTTCGGTGGAACGTTCAGGGCCGGTGTCGCCGGGATGCGGCTGGGCGATCGGTTTGAAGAAGCCGACTTTGAGGCCGGCGCGTTCAAGCGTGCGCACCAGCCCGAGGCTGATGGAGGTCAGACCCACGCCAAAATCGGTGGGGGCGATAAAAAAAGTTTGCATGGGAATTCTCTATGCAAGGGTGTCAGCCTATGTCTGGCCGACTACCGAAATTCAGTCGCCAAGGTTAGCGCTAACCGAGCCTCGTGCACACCAACCGCAGGCAAAGGGTTGACCTGTTTTTTCAATACGTTGCGCCGGATCCAGGACCCAGGCGCGGGTTTGCCACGGCGGCTGGTGGCGCAGGTGCTGGGTGTGGCCACAGGAAAGCTCGACCACCCAATGGCCATCTTCGTCCTGATGGAAGCCGGTGATGGTCGAAACCCGTTTGTCCGGGTTGTGGTCGCTTTCACGCGATTGCTTCGCTAAACTTGGCCTTTCTATATTCTTATGCAAAAGGTCTCGCCCCATGCTGATCGCCGCCAATAAGGCTGTCTCCATCGACTATACCCTGACCAACGACGCTGGTGAGGTCATCGACAGCTCCGCCGGCGGCGCTCCGCTGGTTTACCTGCAAGGCGCAGGCAACATCATCCCGGGCCTGGAAAAAGCCCTTGAAGGCAAAGCTGTCGGCGACGAGCTGAAAGTGGCCGTTGAGCCTGAAGACGCTTACGGCGAATACGCCGCCGAGCTGGTCAGCACCCTGAGCCGCAGCATGTTCGAAGGCGTTGACGAGCTGGAAGTCGGCATGCAGTTCCACGCTTCGGCGCCGGACGGCCAGATGCAGATCGTCACCATCCGTGATCTGGACGGCGACGACGTCACCGTTGATGGCAACCACCCTCTGGCCGGTCAGCGCCTGAACTTCGAAGTGAAGATCGTTGATATCCGTGACGCCAGCCAGGAAGAAATCGCTCATGGTCACGTCCATGGCGAAGGTGGCCATCACCACTGATTTTCTGCGCTAAGCTTCGAGTACTGGAGAGGCGCCTGTGGGCGCCTTTTTAGTCCGCGGCTGTCCTTGGTGGCCTCGCCAAGTGGCTGTTTCGAGTAGAACACGAGAATCCTGGAGTTCGGCATGAGTGCTTTTCACGACCTTAAGTTGACAGCCCTGGATGGTCAGGAGCTACCGCTGGCGCCGTTCAAGGGCCAAGTCGTGCTGGTGGTCAATGTGGCCTCCAAATGCGGCTTGACCCCTCAGTACGCGGCACTGGAAAACCTCTACCAGCAATACAAAGATAAAGGCTTTGCTGTGCTGGGCCTGCCGTGCAACCAGTTTGCCGGTCAGGAGCCAGGCTCGGAAAAAGAAATCCAGGAGTTTTGCAGCCTCAACTATGGCGTGACCTTTCCGTTGTCGAGCAAGCTCGAAGTCAATGGTCACGAGCGGCATCAGTTGTATCGCCTGCTGGCGGGCGAGGGCGCCGAGTTTCCCGGTGACATCACCTGGAACTTCGAAAAGTTTCTGCTCGGCAAGGATGGCCGGGTGCTGGCGCGCTTCTCGCCGCGCACGGCGCCGGATGATCCGACAGTGATTGCCGCGATCGAAAAAGCCTTAGCCTGAATCAGAAAATCGCAGCATTGAGCTGCGATTTTTTTTGCCTGCCTTTTGACCCTTAATCATTCAGATCAATAGTGCTGTCACGCTAAGAACGTGGCGGATATTATCGCCGTCATATCGATTAATGTCCGTCGCCAATGTTTTCGTGGAGCCTCTCGATGCCTGTTCAAGCCCTGTTCAAACCGTTCCACCTCGGTGCCCTCGAACTGCCGACCCGCGTGGTCATGGCGCCAATGACCCGTTCGTTTTCGCCGGGCGGTGTGCCGAATTCCAAAGTCATTGAGTACTACCGTCGTCGTGCGGCCGCCGGGGTTGGTTTGATCATCACCGAAGGCACCACCGTCGGCCACGTCGCGTCCAATGGCTATCCAAACGTGCCGCAATTTTTCGGTGACGCGCCGCTCGCCGGCTGGAAAAAAGTTGTCGACGCCGTGCACGCCGAGGGCGGCAAGATCGTCCCGCAACTGTGGCATGTCGGCAGCGTACGTCGCCTCGGCACCGAGCCGGACGCCAGCGTGCCGGGCTACGGTCCGTCGGAGAAACTCAAAGACGGTCAGGTCGTGGTTCACGGCATGACCAAGCAGGACATCCAGGACGTGATCGCTGCGTTTGCCCAGGCTGCCAAAGATGCGCAAAGCATCGGCATGGACGGTGTGGAAATCCATGGCGCCCACGGCTATCTGATCGACCAGTTCTTCTGGGAAGGCAGCAATCAGCGCACCGATGAATACGGTGGCAGTCTGGCCAACCGTTCGCGTTTTGCCATCGAATTGATTCAAGCAGTGCGCGCAGCCGTCGGTGAGGGTTTCCCGATCATCTTCCGCTTCTCGCAATGGAAGCAGCAGGATTACACCGCGCGTCTGGTGCAAACCCCCGAAGCGCTGGGCGAGTTTCTCAAGCCGCTGTCAGACGCTGGCGTGGACATTTTCCACTGCTCGACCCGACGCTTCTGGGAGCCGGAGTTCGACGGTTCGGATCTGAACCTCGCTGGCTGGACCCGCAAGCTGACCGGCAAACCGACCATCACCGTGGGCAGCGTCGGCCTGGACGGCGAATTCCTGCAATTCATGGTCAGCACCGACAAGGTCGCGCAACCGGCCAGCCTGGAAAACCTGCTGGAGCGTCTGAACAAAGAAGAGTTCGACCTGGTAGCAGTGGGCCGCGCGCTGCTGGTCGATCCGGACTGGGCGCAGAAAGTCCGTGAAGGGCGTGAGCAGGATATTCTGCCGTTCAGCCGTGAGGCGTTGATGACGCTGGTTTAAGCTGCGCCAGTTCGAACCATTTGCGAGCAGGCTCGCTCCCACCTTCTACCGCATTCCATCTGAAAGAATGCAGTGCCCATGTGGGAGCGAGCCTGCTCGCGAAAGCGGTGTCTGTGTCGACGCAAATCTAAGGTTGTGTCTGCGCCCCAGGCACCACCAGCTCCCCCGCACAAGCCCCACGCAAATACCCCTCGAACTGCTCGATAATCGCTGCCCAGCCCTGGCGACTGCCATGCTGCCGCGCATTCAGCCGTACGCAACGCAACCGCTCATCCTCCTCCAGCAACCACGCCGCCGCCTCGCAAAACGCCTGCTCATCGCCCGGCATCGCTGACACGCCGTTGTAGCCGTGGCGAATATGCTGCGCCGCCGCTGCCTGATCATAGGCAACAACGCCGAGTCCCGAAGCCAGGGCTTCCAGCACCACATTGCCGAAGGTCTCGGTCAGGCTGGGAAATACGAACAGATCTCCTGAGGCGTAGTGCGCCGCGAGTGCTTCTCCCCGTTGCGCGCCGCAGAAGATCGCCTCCGGCAGTTCTTTTTCCAGCGCCGAACGCTGCGGGCCATCTCCGACCACGATCAGCTTCAGATGGCGCTGTGGATAAGTCTGCTGCAGGGTTTCAAAGCAGCGTTTGAGCAGGCCCAGATTTTTCTCCGGGGCGAGCCTTCCTACGTGGATGACCGCGATATCTTTATCAGAGAGTCCCCATTGCTCACGCAACGCGCTCTGACGCTTGCTTGGATGAAACAACTGGCTGTCCACACCCCGCGACAACAACGCCAGCCGCTCGAAATGCCGCCGCTCCAGTTCCAGGCGCTGACTGGCGCTCGGCACCAAAGTCATTGCCGAACGATTGTGAAACCAGCGCAGGTAATGGGTGAGCATCCGCGTCAGCAGACCGAGGCCGTACTGGCTGGTGTATTGCTGGAAGTTGGTGTGAAAACCGCTCACCACCGCAATCCCCAGGCGCCGTGCCGCGCGCAGTGCCGACAACCCGAGCGGGCCTTCCGTGGCGATGTACAGCACATCCGGGCGCTGGCGTTTCCAACGGCGCAGCAATTTATGCATCGACGACTGGCCCCATTGCAGTCCCGGATAGCCCGGTAGTGGCCATCCGCGACACAGCAACAGCGCATCGTCTTGGCTGCGCTGCGGATCACCGGCCTGACGTGGGCGCACCAGCTCCACCTGATGCCCGCGCGCGCGCAAGCCCTCGCACAAGCGGCCAAGGGTATTGGCCACGCCGTTGATTTCCGGTGGGAAGGTTTCGCTGATGAGGGTGATATGTAGAGCTGTCGTCATGACCTCAGTGTCGGCTGAGGCCATGTCGAGCTTGTTACGGTCGGATGATGGATTTGTGACGCGATCAGTGCTGGATCACCAGATTTTCGGCACCACGCTCGCGCACCCAGAACAACGTCGCCCCGGCTACCGCCGCCGGCATCATCAGGATGTTGACCACCGGAATCAGCAACACCAGATAGACGATCCCGCCAAAACTCATGCTCTGCCAGCGCTTCTGCCGCAGCCAGGCGAGCATCTCGTTCCAGCCCAGTTTGTGGTTATCCGCCGGGTAGTCGATGTACTGGATGGCCATCATCCACACGCCGAACAGCAGCCATAACGGCGCGGCGACGATATTCACCACTGGGATGAACGACAGGATGAACAGGCCGATGGCGCGCGGCAGGAAGTAGCCGAGCTTGCGCATTTCCCGGGAAAGGGTGCGCGGGATCATCGCGATCAGTTCGCCCCAACTGAACGCCGGGAAATCATCAGTGCCGCGCACCACCACTTCGACTTTTTCCGCAAGGAAGCCGTTGAACGGTGCGGCAATGATGTTGGCGAGCATGGTGAAGGTGAAAAACACCATCAAGGCCACGAGGACCACGAACAGCGGCCAGAGGATATAGCTGAGGAAACTCAGCCATTCAGGCAACGACGGCATCAGCGTGTCGACCCACAGGCTGAACTGGTGGCCGGCCAGATAGATCAATCCGACGAACAGCACAAGGTTGATCGCCAGCGGCAACAACACGAACAGGCGCAGGCCAGGGCTCAGGACCAGTTTGAGGCCTTCGCGCAGGTATTGCGGGCCGGACAGAACAGGGGCGGGCATAAGGTGCTCCGAAGCAAGGGAAAACGCGCCGACGTTACCGGCTTTGCCCCAGCGGCGAAAGCGCGGCAGAGCAATCGACATTCACTGTAACAAAGAGGTCTATCTCGTCAGCGTCTCGGCATAGAGACCACCTATGAGCTGGATTGTTAAACCGTATTTCCTTAATCTTGCCCCCCTCGATACGCTGCACCCAACTTTTTACAGGACTGTCGAGTTCAAGCCTTCCCCAAGGTGTCCACGGTCCTTTTTTATTCCGCCGGCCGTCCGGCGTCCGCGCCAGATTTTTCATGGCCGGCCAACAGGAGCAGATTCATGTCTGAAGTCCGTCATTCGCGAGTGATCATTCTCGGTTCCGGCCCCGCCGGCTACAGCGCTGCGGTCTACGCGGCCCGCGCCAACCTCAAGCCACTGCTGATTACCGGCATGCAGGCCGGCGGTCAACTGACCACCACCACCGAAGTCGACAACTGGCCGGGTGATGTTCATGGCCTGACCGGTCCGGTGTTGATGGAGCGCATGCGCGAGCACGCCGAGCGTTTCGAGACCGAGATCGTTTTCGATCACATCAACGCCGTGGACTTCGCAGCCAAGCCTTACACCCTGACCGGCGACAGCGCCGTCTATACCTGCGATGCACTGATTATCGCCACCGGTGCCAGCGCCCGCTACCTGGGCCTACCGTCGGAAGAAGCGTTCATGGGCAAAGGCGTGTCGGCCTGCGCAACCTGCGACGGTTTCTTCTACCGCAACAAGCCGGTCGCCGTGGTTGGCGGTGGCAACACCGCTGTCGAAGAAGCGCTGTACCTGGCCAACATCGCCAGCACCGTGACTCTGATCCACCGTCGCGAAACTTTCCGCGCCGAGAAGATCCTGATCGACAAGCTCAACGCCCGTGTGGCCGAAGGCAAGATCATCCTCAAGTTGAACGCCAACCTGGACGAAGTCCTCGGCGACAACATGGGCGTCACCGGTGCGCGTCTGCGCAACAACGATGGCAGCTTCGACGAAATCAAAGTCGATGGCGTGTTCATCGCCATCGGCCACACCCCGAACACTTCGCTGTTCGAAGGCCAGTTGACGCTGAAAGACGGTTACCTGGTTGTGCAGGGCGGCCGCGAAGGCAATGCGACGGCCACCAGCGTCGAAGGCATCTTCGCTGCCGGTGACGTGGCTGACCACGTTTACCGTCAGGCCATCACCTCGGCCGGCGCCGGTTGCATGGCGGCACTGGACACCGAGCGTTACCTGGACGGCCTGCAGAACGCCACGTTCTAATAGCGCAGGGCACAAAAAAACCGGCCAGAGATTGGCCGGTTTTTTTGTGCACGCTCTTCCTGCTCCAACGCAATTCGATCGTTCCCACGCTCTGCGTGGGAATGCAGCCCGAGACGCTCTGCGTCCCAAAGCGGACGCAGAGCGTCCAATGAGGCATTCCCACG
>NZ_WBRZ01000259.1:0-7718 GCF_008923895.1 Pseudomonas sp. GXM4 | reverse complement strand
GATCAGTACAAGGATTGTCGTGGTGGGTCAGAGCTGGCGCCACATATGGATCTTGTCGAAGTAGTCTTCGCCCACCCGCACGGCGAGTGGTTCGAGGCCGTACTGAATGAAGCCGCAACGCTGGTACAACTGAAAAGCCGCGTCATTGCCGGCGGTGACAGTGAGCTGCAGCAGTTTCAGCGCCGGATGCTTTTGCGCTTCGGCCAATGCCGCCTGCACCAGATCAAAGCCCAGACCCCGGCGACGAAAATCCGCCGAGACATACATGCCGAAGAGAGTAGCCTTGTGGCGCGCCTTCTCGCGCGGTTCGAACGCCAGGCCGACAATCCCGGCCAACGTCCCGGCATCGAATGCCCCCAGCACTACATCGAGCTTGCTGGTCAGGCGCCCTTCCCACCAACTCAACGGCAACACTGCGCGTTCGCGCACGCTGGAAGTGAAGGCCTGCGGATGCCGGTCATAGGCTTCAAGCATCAGTTCGCGGTAAGCCAGGGCGTGGCTGGCGTCCAGCCGTTCGATCCACATGTCAGGCGGTCCGGCGTTGTTCGAGCATCAGTTTTACGGCGAGGCCGCCGAGGACCATGCCCATGAAATAACGCTGCATCGCCAGCCACGTCGGGTTGCGCACAAACCACGAGGCGATGCCTGCGGCGAACAGCGCGATCAACAGATTGACGCTGAAGCTGACGCTGATCTGCGTGAGGCCGAGAGCGATGCTTTGGGTGAACACCGAGCCGTGCTCAGGGCTGATGAATTGCGGAAACACCGACAGATAGAACACGGCGATTTTCGGGTTCAGTGCGCTGGTGAGAAAACCCATGGTGATCAATTTGCGCGTCGAGTCCGGCGGCAATTGCTGCGCTTCGAACGGCGAACGCGCGCCGGGTTTCACCGCTTGCCAGGCCAGCCACAGCAGGTACAGCGCACCGGCCCATTTCAACACTTCATAAGCCATCGGCACGGCGAGAAACACCGCCGTCAAACCCGCCGCCGCGGCGAACATATGCACGAAGAACCCGCCGACCACGCCAAGTAACGAAGTCACTCCGGCGCGGCGCCCTTGACAGATCGACCGCGAGATCAGATAGATCATGTTCGGCCCCGGCGTCAGCACCATCAGCAATGCGGCGGCGGCGAAGATCAGCAGGTCTTGCAACGGGATCATGGCAACGTCCTTTGCGGGAATGATCAGGCGAGTGCAATCAGTGAACGGCGATAAAACGGCAGGATGTGCTCGCGTGTCAATGGCGCCAGCTCGAGCGCCGGATCAGTGGCCGGATCGACCCAGATGACTTCCTCGATTTCCGCCGCCGGGCAGACGTCGCTATCGATGGTCAGTTGAAAGATTTCCGCATGGACAATGAAGCCCGGCTCGTTGGCGGCGGGGGCGGAAAAACTGTTGAGGAAAATCGCCTGCGCCGGGTCGATCTGCAGCCCGAGTTCTTCTTCCAGCTCACGGGCCAATGCGTGCACTGGCAACTCGTTGGCTTCGATCTTGCCGCCCGGTTGCATGAAAGCCGTGGTGCCGCGCTTGCGCACCAGCAGGGTCTGGCCTTGCGCGTTGAGCAACAGGGCTGCGGCGATATGAATGGTCGACATAAAGTAATTCCCTGGCGCAAAAGCGCCAAGGATCCCATGCCCGTCAGAGGGAAGCCAAGCCACGAAGCTCAGGTCGCTTCCTGAAAATCCAGTTCCGGCGGCTGACGGCGGAAACCACCCGTCAGCACGGCGAGATACACCACACCAATCGCCAGCCAGCTCAGCCCCAGCCACACCGCCAGATGATCAAGGCTGACCATCAGCCACAGGTCGGCGACCAGACCGATCAGCGGGCAGAGCAGAAACAGCAGCAACTCGCGCGGGCCTTTTTTCTCGCCGCCGATCCAGTAATGGAAGATCACCGACAGGTTGACCAGGCTGAACGCCAGGAACGCGCCGAAGTTGATGAACGAGGTCGAGGTGGTCACATCGAGTTTCAGCGCCAGCAACGCCACCGCCGCGCACAACAGAATGCTGTTGACCGGTGTGCCGAAGCGCGCATGCAAGGTGCCGAAAAATGACTTCGGCAAGACGCCGTCGCGGCCCATGGCGAACAGCAGTCGCGAACCACTGGCCTGGGCCGACAGCCCCGAGGCGAACTGGCCGACGATCAGGCCGATCAGGAAGATCGACACGAACAGGTCGCCACCGATGTTGCGCGCAATCTCATAGGCTGCCGAGTCGATGCTGTCGAACTGGAACGATGGATGAGCGATCTGCACGAAGTACGAAACGCCAACGAAGATCAGGCCGCCAATCAACGTGATCAGCATGATCGCCCGGGGTATGGTGCGGCGTGGATCGCGGGTCTCTTCGGTCAGGGTGCTGACTGCGTCAAAGCCAAGGAATGAATAGCAGGCAATCGCGGCGCCGCTCATGATCAGCGGCATCTGCATGTCGCCGTTGAAGAACGGTTTGATCGACCACAGCGGCGTGCTCGCGTCGCCGCCGATGTAGTGCACGCACAGCGCAACGAAGGCGATCAACACGAGGAACTGCACCAGCATCAGCAAGGCATTGATGCCGTTGGCCAGTTTCAGCCCGACGATGTTGATCGCACTGGTGATGCCGATGAACGCCAGCACCCAGATCCATTGCGGGATCGACGGAAATGCCGAAGCCAGATAAGCGGCGCCGATCAGCCAGATCGCCATCGGTAGAAACAGGTAATCGAGCAACACCGCCCAGCCGGCAATGAAACCGAGTTTCGGACTGATCGCCTTGCGCACGTAGCTGTAAGCCGAGCCGGCGACCGGGAAAGCGGCGGCCATGCGTCCGTAACTCATGGCGGTGAAGAACATTGCCACCAGCGCGGCCAGGTAGGCGGCCGGCACCATGCCGGCGGTGGACTGGGCGAGAATGCCGAAAGTGCCGAGGACAATGATCGGCGTCATGTAGGCGATGCCGAACAGCACCACCGACCCTAGCGAAAGGGTGCGTTGCAAACGAGCCATGGGCGACTTACTCCGAATGTTATTGGATTTATGGCAGAGCCGGGTTCGGCAAAAATTTCGGGTGTGGCTGATTATTTTTGTTCGACTGAAGATCGTTACCCCCTCACCCCAGCCCTCTCCCCCAAAGGGGGCGAGGGGGAAAGGGAGCCGATCTATGTGGACTTCAATATCTGAGTTCGACTCGGTATCTCAGGTCGATGTATCTCGAAACTACACCTCGGTCAGTACCCTCTCCCTCCGGGAGAGGGCTAGGGTGAGGGCAGCGGTTATGGGTGTGGAATCAATAGCTCGCGAACACCGCAAGCCTGCTCCACCACCTCCCCCAGCAACTTCAAACGCTGATCATCCAGATAGCGATAATCCTTGCGCGCAAAGTCCAGTTGCGTGAAATCCAGCTCGACCCTGAACTGCCCTTCTTCACGTCCGGCCTCGAACAGCAGGGTCCCCAGCGGATCGACCAGCGCGCTGCCGCCGGCAAACACCAGACCGTCATCCCCCGCCTCGACGCGATTGACCATCAGCGCAAACGCCTGGTTTTCCTGGGCGCGGGCCATGATCGCGGTGCGGTGGGTAGGGCCGTACGGGTCCATGTTGCCGTTGGTGACGATGAGCAATTCCGCACCCAGTTGCGCCAGGGCGCGGGCGGTTTCCGGGAACTCGATGTCGTAGCAGATCAACAGGCCCACGCGCACGCCGTTCCACACGCAGGTGGCGTAACGGTCGCCGGCTTCGAACACGCCGCGATCCGAAGCCCACAGATGGGTCTTGCGGTATTTCAGGGCGATGCCTTCGGGGGTGATCAGCAGCGTGGGGTTGTAGTAGCGGCCGTTGTCGTTCTCGGCCATGCCGACCACCACGGCGATGTTGCGCTCACGCGCCGCCGCAAGCACGGCGCTGACGGTCGGGCCGTCGAGCGGTTCGGCGATCTGCGCCACGGTTTCGGCGTTGGGGAAGCCCATCAGGTGGGTTTCCGGGAACACGATCATCTGCGTGTCGGCCGCGCAGGCAGCAATCGCCGCCAGTGCGCGTTGCAGGTTGTAAGCCGTGTCGTTGTCACGGCCCGCCAGTTGGGCGAGTTCGACTTTCATGGTTATCCCTTGTTATGTGGCCCGGCCCGGAAAGATTGCCCGGTGCCTGTCTGTGGGCCAGTATGCGCAGCAAGCAACCGGCCAGGGAATCACGCGGCCGGGGTAACCCGATAGGGGTAGATCAATGACACTTTCGTTGAATGACATCACTTGGCACCGCGCCGTCGGGCAACTGATCGACGCGCTCGACAAGCCGAATTTCTGGGCGCAACTGGTGCGTCTGCTTGAGCAGTACGTGGCGTTCGATAGCTGGGTGGTGCTGCTGTTCAGCGCCGATCAGCATCCGCAAGTCTTCGCCGAATGCCCCGGCGAGGACGGCAGCCCGGACCCGTTGTTCCAGGATTACCTGCGCGGTTTGTATTTGCTCGATCCGTTCTACATCGCCTGCCGCGAGCAGTCGCGCACCGGCCTGTATCGCCTCTCGGAAGTCGCGCCGGAGCATTTCGAGCTGACCGAGTACTACCAGCGATACTTTCGTCTGAATGTGGTGGCCGACGAAATCCAGTTCAATTGCCAGCTCGAAGGCGAGCGCACGCTGTGCCTGTCGCTGGGCAGTGAAAAACGTTTCACTGGCGAACAGATCGCTTTGCTGTCTTTGATTCAACCATGGGTGCTGGGCCTGTTGCGCCAGCGCCTGCCGTACGAAATCAACGAAACCGTGGCCCTCGCCGCCGCACCTGCGCAGGCAGACTGGCGGGTGCAACTGGAAGCGTCGGTGCAACAGCTCAAGGGCGCCCAACTGACCGCGCGGGAACTGGACGTCGGGCGTTTGATGCTCAGCGGTTGTTCCAGTAAGGAAATCGCCCGCAAGCTGGAAATCTCCGTGGAAACCGTGAAAGTCCATAAGAAACACATGTACAGCAAGCTGGGGATCAAATCCCAGTCCGAGCTGTTTTCGATTTTTCTGCAGGCGCAGAACGCCTGAAACAATGTGACTAACGCATTTCTGTGGGAGCGAGCCTGCTCGCTCCCACAGAAATGCGTGCCGTTGCACAAAATTGAGTCCGAACCAAGGAAACCGTATGAGCCTGTCGCTGCTGAGCCGCTACGCCTTCTTTGCCGTCTGCGTGATTTTCACCCTCGCCAGCCTGCCCTTTCTCGAACATGACTGGCTGTGGCCGATCACCGCCGTCACCGCGGTGCTGAGCCTGCTCGGCGTGTTCGACCTGTTGCAGACGCGCCATGCAGTTCGCCGCAATTATCCGATTCTGGGCAACATCCGTTATCTGGTCGAAGGTATCCGCCCGGAGATTCGCCAGTATCTGCTCGAATCCGACAGCGACGCCCTGCCCTTCTCCCGCGCCCAGCGTTCGCTGGTGTACTCGCGAGCGAAAAACGAAACCGCCGACAAACCGTTCGGCACATTGATCGACGTCTACCAGTCCGGCTTCGAATTCATCGGCCACTCGATGCGCCCGGCGCCGTTGAGCGACCCGAACGGTTTCCGCGTCACTGTCGGCGGGCCGCAGTGCACGCAGCCGTATTCGGCGTCGATCTTCAATATCTCGGCGATGAGCTTCGGCTCGCTCAGTGCCAACGCCATTCGCGCCTTGAACCAGGGCGCGAAACTCGGCAATTTCGCCCACGACACCGGTGAAGGCAGCATCAGCCCGTATCACCGCGAACACGGCGGCGATCTGACCTGGGAGCTGGGCAGCGGCTACTTCGGCTGCCGCACCAGCGACGGCCGTTTCGACCCTGAGCGCTTCGCCGTGCAGGCGCAGAATCCGCAAGTGCGCATGATCGAAATCAAGATGAGCCAGGGCGCCAAACCCGGCCATGGCGGGATCTTGCCCAAGCACAAGGTCACCAGGGAGATTGCGGAAACACGCGGCATCCTGATGGGCGAGGACTGCGTCTCGCCGTCGCGCCACAGTGCGTTTTCCACGCCGATCGAGATGATGCAGTTCATCCAGCAACTGCGCGAACTGTCCGGTGGCAAACCAGTCAGCTTCAAATTTTGCCTCGGCCATCCGTGGGAGTTCATGGGCATTGCCAAGGCCATGCTGGAAACCGGCATCCTTCCGGACTTCATCGTCGTCGATGGCAAGGAAGGCGGCACTGGCGCAGCGCCTGTCGAGTTCACCGACCACATCGGCGTGCCGATGCGCGAAGGCCTGCTGTTCGTGCACAACACGCTGGTCGGCCTCAACCTGCGCGACAAGATCAGACTCGGCGCCAGCGGCAAGATCGTCAGCGCCTTCGACATCGCCAGCGTGCTGGCCATCGGCGCTGACTGGGCCAACTCGGCGCGCGGCTTCATGTTCGCCATCGGCTGCATCCAGTCACAGTCGTGCCACACCAACAAATGCCCGACCGGCGTCGCCACTCAGGACGCCCTGCGCCAACGCGCTCTGGTGGTGCCGGACAAGGCCCAGCGCGTCTACAACTTCCATCGCAGCACGCTCAAAGCGCTGGCGGAGATGCTCGCTGCCGCCGGGCTTGATCATCCATCGCAACTATCGGCCAAGCATCTGGTACGACGCATGTCGGCGACCGAGATCAAACTGTTCTCGCAGTTGCACGTGTTTTTGAAACCGGGGGAATTGCTCACCGGTGAAGTGAATGGCGAGTTCTATTCGCGGATGTGGCAGATGGCGCGGGCGGACAGTTTTGAGCCGAGCGAGGTCGTCGCAGCGTAGAGAACAGACGGAACATCGTACCTATTCGGAACTCCGATTCTTGAATTCAGAAAAGCAATATCATGGTGGCTCAACTGCCATGACACAGTACTTGAGAACGGCCGAATTCTTGAATTCGGCCGTATCTTTTAATTCGACCGAATACTTATTCGGATAGTTATTGATGTGTTCCCTATCCCATTGATCGGCGATCATAAAAAAACAGACCGGCGCCTTACCTGCAGCCATACCATCCTCAATAACATCAAGACCTGCCACGTCAATTGAAGCACCTAATAATTTAAAGTAGGTCGCATGGAGAGTATCCCAACGTCCATACACGGGAATATTTCCCCCTTCATTAATTATTTTGATAGCCGGAGACCTCAAGTCGTGTTCAATCCTTACACTTTCAGGCAAATCTGCTCCTTTTAAAAAATAGGAAACAGACACCAACGCAAGGAATGCGAGCAACACTACTCTTGCCCCACCCCCTCTTACTTGCTCGACACCACAAGCAATAAAAACCAGCAACACCGGAACAAAAACAATAATATTCTTCTCCGATAATACAGGGGTAAAAAAAATCGATTTCACGTATGCGACTGCGTAACTTATCAACCACCAACTCAAGAGTAGTGACAAGGGCAAGCGCTCCGCATCTTTTTTAATCAACGAGTTCAACCCGAATAATAGAAGCAAAAGACTCAACAACGCCGCAGATAGATCACCGAAGGGCAACACCAATGATTCAACTGCAAATGTTCCAACAGGAACCTGAATCCAGGTATCTTTTCTTTCCATATTGATCAAAATATAGGGAATTATTGGAACAATTGACGCTAGGATAACAACGCCAGCTCCCGCACCGAGAAAAAAAACACGCTTTTTAAAACGCGGGCAAAATGAAAACCACATTAAAAATAAGGCCTGATTCATGACCAGCAGAAAACCAAAATAATGCGTATTGACCAAAGCCGCGCACGCCAGCGCGTAAGATATTGCGCTTGAATAAT
>NZ_WBRZ01000258.1:0-7731 GCF_008923895.1 Pseudomonas sp. GXM4 | reverse complement strand
ACCCGGATCTCCAAATCAGCCGTATGGAAGCCTGTTATGCGTTGCCTGTTGTTCGCCTGTCTGTTGCTCGGTTCCCTGCCCGCCTTTGCCCTGGATCGGTTTCAGGTCGAAGGCTATGCGCTGCCCAACGGTTTGCAACTGATGCTCAAGCCCGGCACCGAACGCGGGCATGTGGCGATCCGGCTGGTGGTCGGCGTCGGCCTCGATGACTTCGACTGCGACGAAAAAGAGCTGCCGCATTTGCTCGAACACTTGCTGTTCAGCGGCATCGACGCTACCGGTGAAGGCGGTCTGGAAGAGCGCATGCAGGCGCTGGGCGGGGACTGGAACGCGTTCACCAGCAACGCCGACACCACGTTCGTCATCGAGGCCCCGGCGAAAAACCAGCGCAAGGTGCTCGACCTGCTGCTCGCGCTGCTGACCCAGACACGCATCGACGACAACGCAATCAACGCGGCGAAACGGGTGGTCGAGCGTGAAGACGGCGGGCATTACACCAGGCTGCAACGTTTCCTCGACCGTCAGGACCTCGGTCATACCGCGAGCAATCAACTGGCTGTCGAGCTGGGACTGAAATGCCCGCAGCGTGCCGAAGTCGGCCATCTGACCCAAGAGCAATTGGAGAAGGTGCGCAAGGCCTGGTACGCGCCGAACAACATGACCCTGATCGTTGTCGGCGAACTCGACAAACTGCTGCCAGCCTATCTCGAGCGTACCTGGGGTGAGCTGGAGCCGGTCGAGCCTACCGAACACCGCGCGCTGCCGAACATCCGCACCAGCGCCGCCCATGAACGCACCCTTACCCGTGGATTTGTCGGCGACAGCGCCAAGCTGCACTGGCTGGTGCCGGAACCGGTGCTCGACGATCAGTACGACCAGACGTTCGACATTCTCAAGGATTACCTCGACTGGGCGCTGTACCGGCAGATTCGTCTCAACCACGGCTTGTCGTACGGGCCGTGGGCCGAGCGCGAAGTGTTCGGCGGTGTCGGCTTCATGAGCCTCAACGCCGACCTGGATCGCGATGACGTCGACGAAGCCATTCAAGTGCTGGAAGACCTCAAGGCCGACCTGCTGAAAAACGGTCTTGACCCGAGCACCTTTGCCCGCATCAAACAAGCCGCCATTGCTCACCAGGCCTGGGCCGTGCAGGGCAACAGCGCACTGGCGGACTATTACTGGAGCGCGCTGGCCGACTATCAGGATGGCCGCTTTGCCAATCCCGCGCGGGAGCTGCAAGGGGTGACGCTGGAAGCGGCGAACAAGGCCATGCGCGAGCTGCTGTTGCAGCCGGGGTATATCCGGATCGAAAAGCCGCTGATCAGTGATGATCAGGTGTTGTGGCTGGCTGCAGGTGGGGTCGGTCTGGTGCTGCTGATGTTGATCGGCTGGCGTGTGTATCGTCGCCACAAAATTGCTGGAAGCCATTGATCCTGTGGTGAGTGAGCACTTGTGGCGAGGGGATTTATCCCCGATGGGCTGCGCAGCAGCCCCAATAAGGGCTGCTCGGTATATCCAGACAAAATTCGCTCGCAGGATCTACGACGGCGGCGCCGCCGATCGGGGATAAATCCCCTCGCCACAGGGGTCATGCGGCGTTAACCTTTCCGGGATTTTCCCCATATCGTCGTGAACCGCCAAAATGCCAAAACTGACCCTCCTTATCCAGCGCCTTCTCGAGCTGATGAAGCGCTACCCCGGGTTGATCGCGGCGGGTGGTTTCATTTCCGGGGTCGGCAGTTTCATCCTCGTCGATCGCCAACAGGGTCTGGCCAGCTGGATCACGGTGATCATGCTGCTCAGCTGGATCTGGCTGATGCTGGAAAACACCCTGACCGGGCTGTTCACACGGATCTTCAAGCGCGAAATTCCCCAGCCGCTGCTGCGTTACGCGACGCAGATGATCCATCAGGAAAGCCTGTTTTTCGTTTTGCCATTCTTCTTCATAACCACTACGTGGAACAGCGGCCAGTTTGTCTTCACGGGGCTGCTCAGCGTTGCCGCACTGATCTCCATCGTCGATCCGCTGTACTACAAATGGCTGGCGCCACGGCGCTGGGCGTTTCTCGCGCTGCACACCCTGACCCTGTTCGCCGCCCTGCTCACCGCGCTGCCAGTGATCATGCACCTGACCACCGCGCAGAGTTTCAAATGGGCGCTGGGGATTGCCGTGCTGCTGTCGTTCCCTAGCCTGGCGTCGATCTTCCCGATCCGCACGGTGCGCAACGCCCTGGCGATTCTGTTCATCACAGTCGGCATCGGCGGCGTCGGTTGGGCGCTGCGTTCGTGGGTGCCACCGGCAACGCTGTGGATGACCGACGTGGCGATCAGCACGCAGTTGCAGGATCGCACCCCCGGCGCCAGCCTCGATACCGTCAGCGCCGAGCAGATCCGCAGCGGCGGGCTCTACGCCTACACTGCGATCAACGCGCCGCGCGGTCTCGACGAGCGGATTTATCACGTGTGGACCTTCAACGGCAAAGAGGTCGACCGCATCGCCCTCGACATCCATGGCGGGCGCAAGGAAGGCTACCGGGCGTGGACGCACAAGCAGAACTTCCCCGGCAACCCGGCGGGCAAATGGCAGGTGCGGGTGCTGACCGAGGACGGGCAGTTGATCGGCGTGCTGCGTTTCGCAATCACCGACAGCACACCGGCCAAAGAAAAGTAATCCGGTTCGTGCTATTACGTAGGATCTCGTAACGGCCGTACAAGCACGGAGCTTATGACCAGCAGCCCAACCCCCGGCAGTGCCCACCTGGACACCGCGTTCAGCCCTGCCCGTCTGCGGGTCAGCGGCGACTGGACGCTCGCCCACTACACCGCGCTCAAGCATCTGAGCGAAAAGCTCCGCGGCCAGTACGACGCCAACACTTCCATCGATCTGAACGGCCTCGGTGCCCTCGACACCGCCGGCGCCTCGTTGCTGGTTGAACTGCTCGGTTCCGAACGCTTGGGCAAATCCGCCGAACACCCCGATTGCACCCTTTCAACTGCCGACCGCGCCTTGCTGCAAACCGTGTACTGCTCGCTGAGCGATTTTTGCGTACCGATCAAGGAGCCGGAAATCAGCGTCAGCGTGCAACTGCTGACGCGCATTGGCCGCGCGGTGGACAAGGTCTGGACCGACACGCTGCAACTGCTCGGCTTCGTCGGCCTGATTCTCGAAGTCATCGCCCGTGGCCTGTTGCGGCCCAAGCGCTGGCGCATCACACCGATGATCGCGCACATCGAGCAGACCGGTCTCGATGCCGCGCCGATCGTGGCCCTGCTGACGTTTCTGGTGGGCGCGGTGGTGGCGTTTCTCGGCGCCACAGTGCTGGCCAGTTTCGGCGCGACGATTTTCACCGTGGACCTGGTCGGCTTCTCGTTCCTGCGCGAATTCGGCGTGCTGCTCACGGCGATCCTGATGGCCGGGCGCACCGCCAGTGCTTTTACCGCACAGATCGGCTCGATGAAGGCCAACGAAGAAATCGACGCGATCCGTACTCTCGGCCTCGACCCGATCGAATTGCTGGTGGTGCCGCGCGTGCTGGCGCTGCTGGTGGCGCTGCCGATGCTGACGTTTCTGGCGATGCTCTCGGGGATCGTCGGTGGCGGTGTGGTCTGCGCAGTGTCGCTGGACATCTCGCCGGCGATGTTCCTCTCGCTGCTGCAATCGGACATCGGCATTCAGCATTTTCTGGTCGGGCTGGTGAAGGCGCCGATCTTCGCCTTCCTGATCGCGGCGATCGGTTGCCTGGAAGGTTTCAAGGTCAGCGGCAGCGCCGAATCGGTCGGCGCGCACACCACCTCCAGCGTGGTGCAGTCGATTTTCGTGGTGATCGTGCTCGATGCGGTGGCCGCGCTGTTTTTCATGGAGATGGGCTGGTGAGTCGTCTACCCCGCGCGCCCTCGGAGGCGGTGATCGAAGTCCGTGGCCTGTGCAATCGCTTCGGTCCGCAAAGCGTGCACGAGAACCTTGATCTGGACGTGTACAAGGGCGAGATCCTCGCCGTGGTCGGCGGCTCCGGTACCGGTAAATCGGTGCTGCTGCGCAGCATCGTCGGGCTGAATCGGCCGAGCGAGGGCATGGTCAAGGTCTTCGGCCAGAACCTGCCGAATCTGCCCGAGCATGAGCGCTCATTGATCGAAAGGCGCTTTGGAGTGTTGTTTCAGAAAGGCGCGCTGTTTTCCTCGCTGACCGTGACCGAGAATGTCGCCCTGCCCCTTATCGAACACGCCGGCCTCAGCCGTCACGACGCCGAGCATCTGGCGGCGGTGAAACTGGCACTGGCCGGGCTGCCGCTGTCGGCGTCGGACAAATACCCGGCGTCGCTGTCCGGCGGCATGATCAAGCGTGCGGCGCTGGCGCGCGCCCTGGCGCTGGATCCGGACATTCTGTTTCTCGACGAACCCACCGCCGGCCTTGATCCGATTGGCGCGGCGCAGTTCGATCAATTGATCCTGACCCTGCGTGATGCGTTGGGTCTGAGTGTGTTTCTGGTCACCCACGACCTCGACACGTTGTACACCATCACCGATCGCGTGGCGGTGCTGGCGCAGAAGAAAGTGCTGGTCGCCGGCCCTATCGACGACGTCTCGGAAACCGCCGACGCGTGGATTCACGAATACTTCCACGGCCCGCGCGGCCGCTCGGCGCTGGACGCCGCCAAACAGCTCAACGAGGTCTGATATGGAAACCCGAGCCCATCATGTGTTGATCGGCCTGTTCACGGTGATCGTCGTGGCCGGCGCCCTGCTCTTCGGCCTGTTTCTGGCAAAGTCCAGCGTCGACACCGAGTTCAAGGATTACGAAGTGGTATTCAACGAGGCGGTCAGCGGTCTGTCCAAGGGCAGCTCGGTGCAGTACAGCGGGATCAAGGTCGGTGACGTGGTCAGCCTGCGCCTCGACCCGCAGGACCCGCGCCGGGTGCTGGCGCGGATTCGTCTGGCGGGCGACACGCCGGTCAAGGAAGACACCCAGGCCAAGCTGGCACTGACCGGCATTACTGGCACGTCGATCATCCAGCTCAGCGGCGGCACACCCGAGAGCCCGAAACTGCGCGGGCATGACGGCAAGCTGCCAACTCTGGTCGCCTCGCCCTCGCCTATCTCTCGTCTGCTCAACGACAGCAGCGATTTGATGACCGGCATCAGCGCCCTGCTGCAAAACGCCAACCACATGTTCTCCGCGGAAAACGTCGAGCGTGTGAGCAAGACCCTTGCCCATCTGGAACAGACCACCGGCACCATCAACGACCAGCGCGGCGACATCAAACAAGCCATGCAGCAACTGGCGACCGTCGGCAAGCAGGCCGGCAGCATGCTTGAGCAGACCTCACTGTTGATGCGCAACGCCAACGGCCTGCTTAACGATCAGGGCAAGCAGGCCTTGGGCAGTGCCGAACAGGCGATGAAGTCACTGGAGCAAAGCAGCGTGACCATCAATGGCTTGCTCAGCAAAAACCAGAATTCGCTGGATAACGGCATGCAGGGCCTCAACGGCCTGGCCCCGGCGATTCGCGAACTGCGCGAGACGCTGACCTCGCTGCGCGCCATTTCCCAACGCCTCGAGGCCAACCCCAGCGGCTACCTGCTGGGCAGCGACAAGAACAAGGAATTCACCCCATGAAGCTGACTCGAATCGCCCTGCTCGGCGCTGGCCTGATCCTGATCGGCGCGTGCTCGATCTTGCCCAAGTCGGAACCTTCGGATGTCTACCGCCTGCCCGCTGCACCGGCGCCCGCCTCGGCCAGCCCGGCGACGGTTCAGCCGTGGTCGCTGCGCTTGAATAAATTGCAGGCCAGCGAAACGCTGAACCGGCCGAGCATTGCCGTGATTCCGCAGGGCGATGTGATCAGCTCCTACAAGGGCTCGCGCTGGAGCGATCCGGCGCCGGTACTGCTGCGCAATCGCCTGCTCGATGGATTCCAGCGTGACGGCAGAGTGACGTTGCTGAGCACCGACGACAGCAACTTCCAGGCGGATCTGGAACTGGGCGGCAGTTTGCAGGCGTTTCAGACCGAATATCAGGGCACCCAGGCCGGCGTTGTGGTGCGGGTCGATGCGTTGCTGGTGCGCGGCTATGATCAGCGCATCCTCGCCAGCCGCCGTTTTGAAGAGCGCCAGCCGTTGAGCGATGTGCAGGTGCCAGCGGTGGTCGCCGGGTTTGGTCAGGCCAGTGATCGCCTCACGGCCAAGGTTGTGGCCTGGGCCGTGGAGCAAGGCCAGAAACTGGCCCCCCAAAGGCCTTAAGCCCAACACAATCCCTGTGGGAGCGGGCTTGCCCGCGATGGCGGTGTGTCAGCTACCAGATATTTCGGATGTGCTTCCCTCATCGCTGGCAAGCCAGCTCCCACAGGGTTCTTTATCAACCAAAGAACCAGTAGCAGACCCCGATAGCGCCCACCACTCCGGCAAACTCAGCCAGCAACGCACACCCCACCGCGTGCCGTGCGCGTTGAATCCCCACCGCGCCGAAGTACACCGCCAGCACATAGAACGTGGTTTCGGTACTGCCCTGCACCGTCGCCGCGACCAGCGCCGGGAAGCTGTCGACGCCGGAAGTCTGCATGGTCTCGATGAGCATCGCCCGCGCGGCGCTGCCGGAGAACGGTTTGACCATCGCCGTCGGCAGCGCATCGACGAAGCGCGTGTCCCAACCGGCCCACTCGACCAGATGGCGAATACCGTCCAGGCCGAAATCCAGCGCACCAGAGGCGCGCAGTACGCCAACCGCACATAGCATCGCGACCAGATACGGCAGCAGGTTCTTCGCCACATCGAAGCCCTCTTTCGCGCCTTCGACGAACGCCTCGTACACCTTGACCTTGCGCAGCGCGCCGATCAGCAGAAACAGCATGATCAAGCCGAACAACGTTAGATTGCCGAGGATCGACGACAATCCTGCCAGCGCCGTTGCAGATAGTGTGCCGAGCAGGGCCATGAAGCCGCCGAGAATCAGCGCGCCGGGCAGCAGATAGGCGAGGACCACCGGGTCCAAGATGCGCAGGCGTTGCATGAAAGCTACGGAGAGAAAACCGACGATAGTCGAGCAACTGGTCGCCAGCAGAATCGGCAGGAACACCAGCGTCGGATCCGGCGCGCCTTGCTGGGCGCGGTACATGAAGATGGTCACGGGCAGCAGGGTCAACGACGAGGCATTGAGCACCAGGAACAGGATCTGCGCGTTGCTGGCGATGGTGGCACTGGGGTTCAGTTCCTGCAG
Source organism: Pseudomonas sp. GXM4 (assembly GCF_008923895.1). Classification (NCBI taxonomy): domain Bacteria; kingdom Pseudomonadati; phylum Pseudomonadota; class Gammaproteobacteria; order Pseudomonadales; family Pseudomonadaceae; genus Pseudomonas; species Pseudomonas sp. GXM4. Next base: position 521 of record NZ_WBRZ01000258.1, on the reverse strand, counting down.
CGCTTTCATGGCTTTCAGGCCAATCGGCGTGGCGGCATTGTCCAGGCCCAGACCGTTGGCGGCGAAGTTCAGCGTGATCAGGCCGAGGGCAGGGTGGCCGGCCGGGACTTCCGGCATCAGCCGCAGAAACAGCGGGCCGAGCACCTTGGCCAGCCACTCGACGATTCCGGCTTTCTCGGCGATGCGCAGAAAGCCCAGCCACAGGGTGAGGGTGCCGAACAGCAGCACCATGACTTCGACCGACAGCTTGGCCATGGCGAAAATGCTTTCCACCATCGCCGCGAAGATCCCGGCGTTGCCGCCGATCAGCCACTGCGCCAGCGCCGACACGGCTGCCACGATGAAGAAGCCAAGCCACAGGCCATTAAGCATCAGTCAAATCCCCCGAAGAATGCGGCGAATGATAGCGGGGTCACCAGAAACGACAAACCCCGGATTGCTCCGGGGTTCGTATGGATCTGCCGCCCCCCGATTTACTGGGTGGCCTCAATCTACTGTAGGAGCTGCCGAAGGCTGCGATC
>NZ_WBRZ01000257.1:0-7755 GCF_008923895.1 Pseudomonas sp. GXM4 | reverse complement strand
GGAGTGTCAGTCGAATCAGTATTAACTGACACACCGCTATCGCGAGCAGGCTCACTCCTACAGGGTTTTTGTGTGATCTGCGGATTGATGAGCTGCGCACATAACTCTTTAGCGCAAATCCGACAAAACCTTTTCCCTCCCGCTGCGGTCACTCTTTTTACGAGACTGGCATGCATGCCGGCGCGCCCGTTTGGGCCTTTTGCAATCCTGCCGCCCGATGAGAGACAAGGAATCGAACCATGCCGATTTCCCGACGCAATTTCATGATCCTCGGCGCCGTAACCGCGACGGCGTTCGCCATGCCCCCCTTTATCAGCCTCAAGGCCTACGCGGCCAGTCTGGAGCAACCGGCCATGAGTAAAGTGACCCTGCAAGTCAATGGTAAACCGCAAACCCTCGAAGTAGACACTCGCACTACCCTGCTCGACGCCCTGCGCGAACACCTGCACCTGACCGGCACCAAAAAAGGCTGCGACCACGGCCAGTGCGGCGCCTGCACGGTGATCGCCGACGGTCGGCGGATCAATTCCTGCCTGACCCTCGCAGTCATGCACGACGGCAGTGACGTGACCACCATTGAAGGCCTCGGCATGCCGGACAAGCTGCACCCGATGCAGGCCGCGTTCATCAAGCACGACGGTTACCAGTGTGGCTATTGCACCCCAGGGCAGATCTGCTCGGCGGTCGCCGTGCTCAAGGAAATCCGCGACGGCATTCCCAGCCACGTCAGCCCAAGCCTTACCGAGCCGCCGAAGCTGATCGCCGCCGAACTGCAGGAGCGCATGAGCGGCAATATCTGCCGCTGCGGCGCTTACTCGAACATCATCGAAGCCATCACTGAAGTCGCGGAGGTGCCGGTATGAGAGCCTTCAATTACAGCCGCGCCGACTCACCTGCCGCAGCCGCTTCCCAGGCTGCGCAAGTCGAAGGCGCCAAGTTCATCGCCGGCGGCACCAACCTGCTCGACCTGATGAAACTCGACATCGAAACCCCGGTACACCTGATCGACATCAACCACCTCGGCCTGGACCAGATCGAAGCCACGCCCGAAGGCGGACTGCGCATCGGTGCGCTGGTACGCAACACCGATTTGGCCGCCGACGCGCGCGTGCGCAAGGACTACGCCCTGCTCTCCCGCGCCTTGCTTGCCGGGGCCTCCGGGCAATTGCGCAACATGGCGACCACCGCCGGTAACCTGCTGCAACGCACCCGCTGCCCGTACTTTTACGACACCCACCAGGCCTGCAACAAACGCAACCCCGGCAGCGGCTGCGCGGCGATCGGTGGCGTGACCCGGCAACTCGGAATCATCGGCGTCAGCGACGCTTGCATCGCCACCCACCCGAGCGACATGGCCATCGCCATGCGCGCGCTGGATGCGCAGATCGAAACGGTCAAGCCTGACGGCAGCACGCGCAGCATTGCCATGGCCGATTTCCATCAATTGCCGGGCAACACGCCGCACATCGAAACCAGCCTCACACCCGGTGAATTCATCACCGCAGTGACCTTGCCGGCGCCGGTTGGCGGCACGCACATTTATCACAAGGTCCGCGATCGCTCGTCTTACGCGTTTGCCCTTGTTTCAGTCGGTCTGATCCTGCAAAAGGACGGCACCGGCCGCGTGGCCGTCGGCGGCGTTGCGCCGAAACCGTGGCGGGTCGAAGCCGCTGAAGTGCTGTTGCCCAAGGGCGCCAAAGCAGTCAGCGAACGCCTGCTTGAGGGCGCGACACCCACCGATGACAACCAATTCAAACTGACACTGGTCGAGCGCACGCTGGCTTCGGTGTTGGCGCAAGCGAGGGAAACCGCATGAAATTCGACACGCCCGCCACCACCAATCCCATCGACCGCCTGAAGGTCGTCGGCCAGCCCACCGAGCGCATCGAAGGCCCGTTGAAAACCAGCGGCCAAGCCACTTACGCCTACGAGCAACATGAGGCGGCAGCCAATCAGGCCTACGGTTTCATGGTCGATTCGGCGATCGCCAAAGGCCGGATCAAAGCCATTCATCTCGACGAGGCCAAAGCCGCACCCGGCGTACTCGCAATCGTCACTGCCGAGAACGCCGGCAAGCTCGATAAAGGTGATTACAACGCCGCGCATCTGCTCGCCGGTCCCGAAGTGCAGCACTATCAGCAAGCGGTTGCATTGGTGGTTGCCGAAACCTTCGAACAGGCCCGCGCCGCCGCGCAACTGGTCAGGGTCGATTACGAGACCAGCGAAGGCAAGTTCGATCTGGCCAGCGTCAAAGACCTCGGCGTCGAGCCGAAAGACGAGCTGCCGGACGTCAATCACGGCGACTTCGACAAGGCCTTCACCGCCGCGCCGGTGCAGTTCGATCAAACCTACACCACGCCAGACCAGTCCCACGCGATGATGGAACCGCACGCCACACTGGCCGCGTGGAAAGGCGATCAGCTGACCGTGTGGACGTCGAACCAGATGGTCGCCTGGAGTGTCGGTGACATTGCGAAAACCCTCGGCCTGCCGAAGGAAAAAGTCCGATTGGTCTCGCCGTACATCGGCGGTGGTTTCGGCGGCAAACTATTCATCCGCGCCGACGTGATTCTCGCCGCTCTCGGCGCGCGCATGGCGGGGCGGCCGGTGAAAGTCGCCCTCGCCCGCCCGCAAATGGCCAATAACACCACCCATCGCCCGGCTACGATTCAGCGCATCCGCATGGGCGCAACGGCGGACGGCAAGCTGACCGCCATCGCCCATGAAGGCTGGTCAGGCAACCTCGCTGACGGCAAGGTCGAACTGGCCGCGCAACCGAGCCAGTTGCTCTACGCCGCAGAAAACCGCCGCGTCAGCATGCGCCTCGCACCGCTCGACCTGCCTGAAGGCAATGCCATGCGTGCGCCGGGTGAAGCGCCGGGGCTGATGGTGCTGGAAATCGCCATGGACGAAATGGCCGAACAACTGAAGATGGACCCGGTGCTGTTCCGCATCGCTAACGACACTCAAGTCGACCCGGTGAAAACCGAGCGGCCGTTCTCCCAACGCCAACTGGTCAAATGCCTGCAGATCGGCGCGGAGAAATTCGGCTGGGATCAGCGCAAGGCGCAACCGGGCAGCCGTCTTGAAGGCCGCTGGCTGATCGGCATGGGCGTGGCGGCGGCGTTTCGCAACAACCTGCTGGTCAAGTCCGGCGCCCGTGTGCGCCTGGAGCGTGACGGCAAGGTCGTTGTTGAAACGGATATGACCGATATCGGCACCGGCAGCTACACGATCATTGCGCAGACCGCTGCCGAGATGATGGGCGTTGGCCTCAATGATGTGGTGGTGCGTCTGGGCGATTCGGACTTCCCGGTGTCGGCCGGTTCCGGTGGCCAGTTCGGCGGCAACTGCTCGACCGCCGGGGTCTACGCTGCGTGCGTGAAATTGCGCGAAGCGGTGGCGGCCAAGCTCGGGCTGGCGGCGGATCAGGCGGAGTTTGCCGATGGACAGGTGCGGGTCGGCAGCAAGAGCCTGCCGCTGCGCAACGCGGCTGAAGGCGGCGCGCTGGTCGGCGAGGACAGCATCGAGTTCGGTGATCTGGCCGAGAAATATCAGCAATCGACCTTCGGCGCGCACTTCGTCGAAGTCGCCGTCGATGCCGCCACTGGCGAAGTTCGCGTACGGCGAATGTTGGCGGTTTGCGCTGCGGGGCGGATCCTCAACCCAACGTCGGCGCGCAGTCAGGTGATCGGCGCGATGACCATGGGCGTCGGCGCGGCGTTGATGGAAGAGCTGGCGGTGGACAAGCGCCTGGGCTTTTTCGTCAACCATGACCTCGCCGGATACGAAGTGCCGGTGCACGCCGACATACCGCATCAGGAAGTGATCTTCCTCGAAGAAACCGACCCGATTTCGTCGCCGATGAAGGCCAAAGGCGTGGGTGAATTGGGGATTTGCGGCGTGAGCGCGGCGGTGGCGAATGCGATTTACAACGCCACCGGCGCGAGGGTGCGGGAGTATCCGATTACGCTGGACAAGATTCTTGATTCGTTGCCGGAGATGATCTGAAGCGAAAAGCCCCTCATCGGAACGCCGCCCGCCTAGCCCTCTCCCAAAGGGAGAGGGGACCGATCCGGGTATATTCAGGATGTGCAGCGACGTGAAAGTCTTCTGTGTATCCATAATCGCAACGACAAGTTCAGGTCGATGCACATCGCAAAACACCTCGGTCGGCTCCCACTCCCCCGGGAGACGCCTGGGGTGAGTCGCATGCTGTTAGCGCACCTGCATGGGGTGCTAGGGGTCGAGTGGATTCACCACCACGCTTGCAGAATGCCGAACGTCTCGAGCATCCCCCAATCGGCTCCCTCTCCCTCGGGAGAGGGCTGGGGTGAGGGGCGCGGTTTCACTCGGTCTTTGGATATTGCTCATCACTGACCTGCTCCATCCAGTCCACCACCTTGCCATCCAGCACTTCGGCAATCGCGATATGACTCATCGCCGTCGTCGGTGCTGCCCCGTGCCAATGTTTGGCGCCCGGGGCAATCCACACGGTATCGCCCGGGCGGATTTCACGAACCGGCTGGCCCCACTCCTGCACGAAGCCTGCCCCCGAGGTGACGATCAATGTCTGCCCCAGCGGATGGGTATGCCATGCAGTGCGCGCGCCCGGCTCGAACGTTACGGTCGCACCACTGACCCGCGCCTCATCGGTGCCTTTGAACGGCGCATCCACCCGCACCGTGCCGGTAAACCAGTCAGCCGGTCCTTTGGCCGACGGTTGCGAGCCATTCGGTGTGACCGTGACACGCGGATTTTCAGTGGCCTGCACCTCACCAGCCAGCAGCGAAAGCGTCAGTGCGGAAGCAGCAATCGGGTTCATGGCGTTTCCTCCAATAAATGATGCAACCACTGTAGCGATCCGCACTCTTCGGATAATCGACTAGAATCCGAAAAAACTTATGCAGGACAGTCATCAATGCTTCGGGAAAACGCCACCGACCTGCTCGCCTTTCTCGCCGTCGCCCGTGAACGCAGTTTCACCAAGGCTGCGGCCAAACTCGGCGTGTCGCAATCGGCGCTCAGCCACACCATTCGCAGCCTCGAGGCGCGACTCGGCCTGCGCCTGCTGACCCGCACCACGCGCAGCGTGTCGCCGACCGAGGCCGGCGAACACTTGCTGCAAACCATCGGCCCGCGCTTCGAGGAAATCGAGGTGGAACTGGCCGCCCTGAGCAACCTGCGCGAAACCCCGGCGGGAAAGATCCGCATCAGCGCCACCGACCATTCGCTGAACTGGATCCTGCGTCCGGTGTTGCAGGATTTCCTGCCGCAATACCCGGATGTGGCCGTCGAGGTTTGCTGTGACTATGGTTTCGTCGACATCGCCGGCCAGGGCTTCGATGCCGGTGTGCGCCTGGGCGAGGATGTCGCCCAAGGCATGATCGCCACCCGTATCGGTCCGGACATGCGCATGGCGGTGGTCGGCTCCCCCGCCTATTTCGCCCGGCGCCCTGCGCCGCAAACCCCGCGCGACCTGACCGACCACGCCTGTAACAACCTGCGCCTGCCAACCAATGGCGGACTGTATTCGTGGGAGTTCGAAAAGGACGGTGAAAGCCTGAAAGTGCGCGTTGCCGGGCAGGTCACCCTGAATGGCGTGTACCCATTGCTCGACGCCGCACTGGACGGTTTCGGGCTGAGCTACATCCCGGAAAACGTCGTCGCGCCGTTTCTCGCCGACGGCCGCCTGGTCCAGGTGCTGGGAGACTGGTGCCCGACATTTTCCGGTTATCACCTGTACTACCCGAGCCGACGCCAGGCAGCGCCGGCGTTTGCGTTGTTGCTGGAGGCGTTGCGCTATCGCAGTTGACCCGGCTCAGCCCAGCAACGCAATCAACTGATGCCGCTGCGCATCGGTCAGCATCGGCCCAAAACCGGCTCCTGCGTTGTCAGCCATGTAGCGCGGATTGCTGGTCCCGGGAATCACACAGGTCACCGCCGGGTGCGCCAAGAGAAATTTCAGTGCCAGTTGCGGCCAACTGTTGACCTGTACATCCGAGACCCACGCCGGCAGCGGCTTGCCTTTGAGCCGGGCGAGCAAATCGCCGCCGCCAAACGGCCGATTACAAATCACCGCGACCCCACGCTCGCGGCACAGCGGCAGGATGCGTTTCTCGACCGCACGATCATCCAGAGCGTAGTTGATCTGCAGAAAATCCAGCTTCTCGGCTTTCAGCACGGCCTCGACATCGTCATAGGCCGACGAGGTGTAATGGGTGATGCCGATGTAGCGAATCCGCCCCTGCTCCTGCCATTCGCGCAGGGTCGGCAAGTGGGTTTGCCAGTCGAGCAGGTTGTGAATCTGCATCAGGTCGATGCGCTCGGTTTGCAGCAGTCTGAACGACTGCTCCATCTGCGTGATGCCCTCCTTGCGCCCGCGCGTCCACACCTTGGTAGCGAGAAAAGCCGGCGAACGTGGTTCGTGGATCGACAGCAGTTCACCGGTGGTTTGCTCGGCGCGGCCGTACATGGGTGAGCTGTCGATCAGCGTGCCGCCCTTTCTGAACAGCGCTTCGAGGACGGCGGGCAACTGCCGGTAAACCGGATCGCCCGGGGCGACGTCGAAACCGCGATAGGTGCCCAACCCGACCATGGGCAGTGCCTCGGAGCTGGAAGGGATGGCGCGGGTCTGCATGGTCTGGTCTCCTGCCGTGGGCGGCGCAGTGGCGGTCGGCGCTACGCTGCCGGCCAACGCCCGATCAATGGTGAGCAGCGCCGCAGCTTGGGCAGCCAGCGTGAGCAAGCGGCGACGTGAGTACCCCTCAGTGTGGCGCATGCGAGTCCTCCTGCTGCGCGGATCTGTTGCACGGTGTGTGCGCCGGCTGTCAGGCGCAGTCGCTGAACTACACTGCCACAGCCAACGTCTCTCCCCGTTAAAAGTAGCCGAATGTCCCGAACCCTGATGTCACTCGTCGTTTTCATCATTGCCGTGTACCTGGTGCTGTGCGCCGCGCTGTTCGTGTTTCAGCGCTCGCTGATCTGGTTTCCCCAGCCTGCCGGCGTGGTTACAGCGGACTCGCGAATGAAACTGTCGATGCCGGATGCCGAGGTCTGGGTGACAACCCGAGAGCGCAGCGGATCGCGGGCGCTGATCTATTTCGGCGGCAATGCCGAGGACGTCTCGCGCAATCTGCCGGAATTCACTGAGGCGTTTCCTGGCTACGCGCTGTATTTCCTGCATTACCGGGGTTTTGCTGGCAGCACCGGCTCGCCATCGGAAGCCGCGATTGCCGAAGATGCGCTGGCACTGTTCGATCAGGTCTATGCCAGCCACCCGCAGATTGCAGTCATCGGACGCAGCCTCGGTTCGGGGGTGGCGGTGCGCCTGGCCAGTCAGCGGCCGGTGCAGAATCTGATTCTGGTGACGCCGTTCAACAGCCTCACGGAAATCGCCGCACGGCAATACCCATGGGTGCCGGTGAAATGGTTGCTCAAGGATCGTTTTGAATCGGGCAAGTACGCAGCGCATATCCGCACGCCGACATTGCTGTTGGCGGCCAGCGATGACGACGTGATTGGGCGCAGCAGCACGCAGCGCTTGTTCGAGAGTTTTCCTGCGGGCGTGGCGACGCTGAAGGTGGTGCCGGATTCGGGGCACAACTCGATATCCGAGCGGGGGGAGTATTTGCGGTGGATGGGGGATGTGCTGAATCGCTAGTGGTTGTTTGCCAGTGATAGAGGGGTTGACCGGGGCGGCGTCTTCGCGAGCAGGCTCGCTCCCACAGTTGTTCCGAGTACGCCGTAAGCGCG
>NZ_WBRZ01000256.1:0-7787 GCF_008923895.1 Pseudomonas sp. GXM4 | reverse complement strand
CTGAACGGGCATATTCCAAAAAACTCTAAAAGAAAAATAATCTAGTCTTTTCAAGTCTAAAACAGACATCTTATAGTCTCGCCGCAGGCGAATTTCGGGCGAGACGCTTAAGCTGCTTTAAGGCAGGATAGCGCTGTCGTTCAAATCACCAATTTGCCTTCATTCCTTAAGCGTCTTCCATAAGAAAACACAGGGGCTTGTCATGAATTTTTCCACACTACGTCGCACTCTGCTGGTCGGTTCGCTGGGTCTGGCACTGAGCGCTGGCCTGATCGGTCAGGCAGTGGCCGGTGAGCAGTTGCAACAGATCAAGGACAAAGGCGTGCTCAACGTCGGCCTGGAAGGCACTTACCCACCGTTCAGCTACGTCGACGAGAACGGCAAGCTGTCCGGTTTCGAAGTCGAGCTGTCCGAAGCGCTGGCGCAAAAGCTCGGCGTCAAGGCCAAGATCCAGCCGACCAAATGGGATGGCATCCTCGCCGCACTGGAATCCAAGCGTCTGGATCTGGTGGTCAACCAAGTGACCATCTCCGACGAGCGCAAGAAGAAGTACGACTTCTCCGAACCGTATACCGTCTCTGGCATCCAGGCCCTCGTGCTGAAAAGCAAAGAGTCGGCGCTGAACATCAAGACTGCCGCTGACCTGTCCGGCAAGAAAGTCGGTGTCGGCCTGGGCACCAACTACGAGCAGTGGGTTCGCGCCAACGTGCCGGGTGCTGACGTGCGCACCTACGATGATGATCCGACCAAGTTCGCCGACCTCAACAACGGTCGTACCGATGCCATCCTGATCGACCGTCTGGCTGCCCTCGAATACGCCAAGAAAGCCCCGAAAACCGTGGCTGCCGGCGAGGCCTTCTCGCGTCAGGAATCCGGTATCGCCCTGCGCAAAGGCGAGCCTGAACTGCTGGCTGCGGTGAACAAGGCGCTCGACGAACTGCGTGCTGACGGCACTCTCGAGAAACTGTCGAAGAAATACTTCAACGCAGACGTCACTAAATAATGGAAGAGGCTTTCCAACTCGCGCTGGATTCCGCGCCCTTTCTGTTGAAGGGCGCGTACTACACGGTAGTCCTCAGCCTCGGCGGGATGTTCTTCGGTCTGCTGCTGGGCTTCGGCCTCGCGCTGATGCGCCTGTCGCGCTTCAAATCGGTCAGTTGGCTGGCCCGCATCTACGTGTCGTTCTTTCGCGGCACGCCGTTGCTGGTGCAGCTGTTCGTGATCTATTACGGCTTGCCGCAACTGGGCATGGAGCTTGATCCGCTGCCGGCAGCACTGATCGGTTTCTCGCTGAACATGGCCGCCTACGCCTGTGAAATCCTCCGTGCCGCGATCGGTTCGATCGAACGCGGTCAGTGGGAAGCTGCTGCGAGTATCGGCATGACCCGCGCGCAGACCCTGCGCCGGGCCATCCTGCCGCAAGCGATGCGCACGGCCTTGCCGCCGCTGGGCAACAGCTTCATTTCGCTGGTCAAGGACACGGCGCTGGCCGCGACCATTCAGGTGCCGGAGCTGTTCCGTCAGGCGCAGCTGATTACCGCCCGGACTTTCGAAGTCTTCACCATGTATCTTGCCGCCGCGCTGATCTACTGGATTCTGGCCACGGTGCTTTCGCACTTGCAGAACAAGTTGGAAGAGCGGGTCAATCGGCACGACCAGGAGTCCTGACGCGATGATTGTCGTGGAAAAACTGACCAAGCAATTCAAGGGTCAGGTCGTGCTCAACGGCATCGACCTTGAGGTAAAGGAAGGCGAAGTCGTCGCGATCATCGGCCCCAGTGGCTCGGGGAAAACGACGTTCCTGCGTTGCCTGAATTTCCTCGAAGAACCCACCAGCGGCCGGATCAAGGTCGGCGATATCGAAATCGATACCAGCCGCCCGCTGAACCAGCAGCAGAGTCTGGTGCGCAACCTGCGCCAGCACGTCGGCTTCGTGTTCCAGAACTTCAACCTGTTCCCCCACCGCACTGCTTTGGAAAACGTCATCGAAGGCCCGATCGTGGTCAAGAAGATGCCGCGCGACCAGGCAGTTGCTCTGGGTAAAAAGCTGCTGACCAAAGTGGGGCTTGCCGGCAAAGAGGACGCCTACCCGCGCCGTCTCTCCGGTGGCCAGCAACAGCGCGTGGCGATTGCCCGGGCGCTGGCGATGGAGCCGGAAGTGATTCTGTTCGACGAACCGACTTCAGCGCTCGACCCGGAACTGGTCGGTGAAGTGCTGGCGACCATTCGCGGTCTTGCCGAAGAAAATCGCACGATGGTGATTGTCACCCACGAAATGGGTTTTGCCCGTGACGTGGCCAATCGCGTGGTGTTTTTCGACAAGGGCGTAATTGTTGAACAGGGTGAAGCCAAGGCACTGTTTGCCGACCCGAAAGAAGAACGCACCAAACAGTTTCTCAGCAAGTTTCTGAATCACGCCTGACAACTTCCTCAGTAATACCCCTCCACTTCCACGGATGGAAGTTACCTCTCTCCCGGCACTTCAATCTTCTCTACATTTGTTACTTGCGAGCGCAGATATATATTGCGCAACGGTTACGCGCATCTTCGACTCGTCATATTTTCATACGTTTGCCTGCGAACAAACCCGCGCAAAACCCTGCGCAGTAGCCGTTTATCTGTAGCTGGATTCGCGCGCACCACTAGGCATATTGCCTAGGTGACGTAGGAGCTTTCTGATTAACTTGTAATTCACGCATTAACTAAGCCCCTCTATTGACACCCCTCTCCGCAGACTTTTATCTAGTCGGCAACCGGCGCCAATTAGTTCAAACAACTCGCACTAAAACCGAACAAATAGTTCTCGCTTTTATTGCCAGTTGATTCGCGTCTTTTTTGTTTTCCAGAAACGGATTTCGCTGCAAGACTTCAAGGAGAGAAACCGATGACCCGCACTTCGCACACCCCCGAACTTGCAGCGCCAACGCTGGCATGCGCACAAAAAACCGGCATCAACCAGGCGACAGCGGCCCATCTGCTGATCGATGTACCGCCCTACCGCGACATGGACGTTGGCGATCTGATCGAACTGTTCTGGAACAAATGCTATGTCGCGTCAAAAGTCCTCAGCGCGGCCGATGTGGGCGAGTCAGTGAGCCTGCGGGTGCCGGAGAGTTTCATCACCAATGGCACCGCGCGCATTCACTACCGCGTGATGCAGGTCGGCCAGGGTCCGGCACTGTCGGCGGCGACCCGGGTGCAGGTCAAACTCGATTGCCCCGGTGGTCAGCCCACTGGGCAGTGCGAAGACGAAAACCAGCAACTGGCACCAGTGATCATCCCCGAAGCGATTCGCCGTCAGGGCGTGAACCCCAGCCAGATCAAACGCGGCGTGCCGCTGACCATCGAGCCTTATCTGAACATGGCCGAAGACGACGCCATCACATTGCGCTGGGGTGATGTGCGCATGGATCTGGCGGCGCTCACTGCGGCCGATGTCGGGCTGCCGATTCAGGTCTGGGTGCCACCGGCGGTCATTGTCGAAGCGGGCGAAGACCTGCGGCTGGACGTGACCTACTGCATCCTCGACCGGGTCGGTAACAACTCGCGCTGGGCACCGCCGCGCACGTTGAAAATCGGTTGCGTGAATCCGTACGTAAAAGTCCCGTTGAAACCCGAATTAAAGGCCGCCGAATCACGTACCAAGTGAGACCTGCCCAAGGTGGGAGGTCAGTGACCTCTCACCTGAAAGTCGTTAACCAAGCCGAACATCCCCCTTCTATGCATATTCCTAAAAGTTAGTTTATTTAATTTTTATACACGCTTAGGGTATATGAACCGGACCACCGGACACTCTTTCAATCGTCGCACTTCGCGGCGTTTTTCATGAGATGTGAGGTAGGTATGGTCCGGAACACAATCACCCCAGTGCAGATCGCCAGGGCATTGCGTGCAGCCAGGGAGCGGCACTGATGTCCAGTCTTGCAGATGCCAACGTGCAGTCCGATCTGGACATCGCCCCGCTGTTGTTGCCCGCGCAAGTACTGCGCAACGACGCTCAAGCCGTCAAGGCCGCCCACGAGCTGGCGCAAGCCGCCCGTGTGCAGGCGGCCAAACGCGACCGTCAGCGCAAGCTGCCATGGTCGGAAATCGAACAGTTCACCCGCAGCGGTCTGGGCAGCATTGCCATCCCGCGCGAATACGGTGGCCCGCAGGTTTCCTTCGTCACATTGGCCGAAGTATTCGCGATCATTTCTGCCGCCGACCCGGCGCTCGGACAGATCCCGCAGAACCAGTTCGGCATCATCCATCTGCTGCTCGGCACCGCCACCCAAGCGCAGAAAAAGCAGCTGTTCCAGAGTGTTCTGGAAGGCTGGCGCATCGGCAATGCCGGCCCGGAACGCGGCACGAAAAATACCCTGGAACTGAAGGCGCGGATCACCGCTGACGGCGACGATTACGTAATCAACGGCCAGAAGTTCTACTCCACCGGCGCGCTGTTTGCGCATTGGGTCGCGGTGAAAGCGCTCAACGATGACGGCAAGCAAGTGCTGGCCTTCGTCCGTCGCGGCACGCCGGGGTTGCGCATCGTCGATGACTGGTCGGGCTTCGGTCAGCGCACCACCGCCAGCGGCACGATCCTGCTGAACAACGTGCGCGTCGAGTCGAGCCTGGTCATCGACAACTGGAAGATCAACGACAAGCCGAACACCCAGGGCGCAGTGTCGCAGCTGATTCAAGCAGCCATTGACGCCGGCATCGCCCGTGGCGCCATCGACGACGCAATCGACTTCGTCAAAACCCGCGCACGGCCATGGATCGACGCCAAGGTCGAGCGCGCCAGCGATGACCTCTACGTGATCGCCGATATCGGCAAACTGAAAATTGAACTGCACGCCGCCGAAGCGCTGCTGCGCAAGGCCGGCAAAGTGCTCGATGACGTCCACGCCGCGCCGCTGACTGCCGAATCGGCGGCACGCGCTTCGATCGCCGTGGCCGAAGCTAAAGTGCTGACCACCGAGATTTCGCTGCTGGCCAGCGAAAAGCTCTTCGAACTGGCCGGCAGCCGCGCGACCCTCGCCGAATTCAATCTCGACCGCCACTGGCGCAACGCCCGCGTGCACACCCTGCACGACCCGGTGCGCTGGAAATATCACGCGGTCGGCGCCTATCGCCTGAACGGCACTTTGCCGGCTCGCCATTCCTGGATCTGAGACGACCAGTCATCTGGAGAACCCCCTATGACGCTTTCCCATCACGTCGCGCTCATCACCAGCGATGAGCAAGCCCTGATCGTCGCCAGCGACCTGGCCGAAGATTTCAAACGCGACAGCGCCCTGCGCGACCGCGAACGCCGCCTGCCATTGGCCGAGCTGGAAGTGTTTTCCCGCTCCGGCCTGTGGGGCATCAGCGTGCCGAAAGAATATGGCGGCGCTGGCGTATCCAACGTCACCCTGGCTAAAGTCATCGCACTCATCGCTCAGGCCGACGGCTCGCTCGGGCAGATTCCGCAGAACCATTTCTACGCACTGGAAGTGCTGCGCGTGAATGGCAGCGATGAACAGAAAAAGCGCCTGTACGCCGAGGTCCTCGCCGGCCAGCGCTTTGGCAATGCCTTGGCAGAACTAGGCACCAAAACCGCTCACGACCGCGTCACCCGTCTCACCCGCGATGGTGATGGTTATCGCATCAACGGTCGCAAGTTCTACTCGACCGGGGCGATTTACGCGCAGCGCATTCCGACGTCGGTGGTCGATGAAAACGGCGTACAGCAACTGGCCTTCGTCCCGCGCGAGAGCAAGGGCCTGACGGTAATCGACGACTGGAGCGGCTTCGGCCAGCGCACCACCGGCAGCGGCTCGGTAGTGTTCGAAGATGTGTATGTAGCGGCGGAAGACGTGCTGCCGTTCCAGAGCGCTTTCGAGCGCCCGACCACGGTCGGCCCGCTGGCGCAGATTCTCCACGCCGCCATCGACACCGGCATCGCCCGCGCAGCTTTCGAAGATGCCTTGCATTTCGTGCGCAGCAAGACCCGTCCGTGGATCGATTCCGGCAACGACAAGGCCACCGAAGATCCGCTGACATTGAAGAGCTTCGGCCATTTGAGCATTCGGCTGCACGCCACCGAAGCCTTGCTCGAACGTGCCGGCGAAATCCTCGATGCCGCGCAAGCCGAAACCAACGCCGAAACCGTCGCCGCCGCATCGATCGCAGTCGCCGAAGCGCGGGCGATCAGCACGGAAATTTCCCTCGCCGCCGGCAGCACGCTGTTCGAACTGGCCGGCAGCCAGGCGACGCTGAATGAACACGGCCTCGACCGGCACTGGCGCAACGCGCGCGTGCACACCCTGCACGACCCGGTGCGCTGGAAATATCACGCCGTGGGCAATTACTACCTCAACGATGAAAACCCTCCGCTGCGAGGGACGATCTGATGAGCGCTGCGAAAAAGAAGATTCTGCTCAACGCGTTCAACATGAACTGCATCGGCCACATCAATCACGGCCTGTGGACGCATCCGCGCGACACCTCGACCCGCTACAACACGATCGAGTACTGGACCGAACTGGCGCAGTTGCTTGAGCGTGGATTGTTCGATGGCTTGTTCATCGCTGACATCGTCGGCGTCTACGACGTCTACCAGAACTCGGTCGACGTCACGCTGAAAGAGTCGATCCAGTTGCCGGTCAACGATCCGCTGCTGCTGGTTTCAGCGATGGCCGCCGTCACCAGAAACCTCGGCTTTGGCCTCACCGCCAATCTCACTTACGAGCCGCCGTATCTGTTCGCCCGACGCATGTCGACGCTCGATCATTTGAGTCGCGGCCGCGTTGGCTGGAACATCGTCACCGGTTACCTGGACAGCGCCGCCAAAGCCATGGGTCTCAACGAGCAGGTCGAACATGACCGCCGCTACGACCAGGCCGAAGAATATCTGCAGGTCTTGTACAAGCTCTGGGAAGGCAGCTGGGAAAACGGCGCGGTGCGCAACGACCGCGAGCAGCGCATCTACGCCAACCCGGACAAAGTGCACAAGGTCGAGCACCAGGGCGAGTTCTATCAGGTCGCGGGTTATCACCTCTGCGAGCCGTCACCGCAGCGCACGCCGGTGCTGTTTCAGGCCGGCAGCTCCGACCGCGGCTTGCTGTTTGCCGGGCGTCATGCCGAGTGCGTGTTCATCAGCGGCCAGAACAAACCATCGACCAAAGTGCAGGTCGACAAGGTCCGCGCCAGCGCCGTCGAAGCCGGGCGCAATCCTCAAGACATCAAGGTGTTCATGGGCCTCAATGTGATCGTTGGCGCCACCGAAGAAGCGGCGTGGGCCAAGCATGCCGAATACCTGAGCTATGCCAGCGCCGAGGCCGGCGTGGCGCACTTTTCCGCGTCCACCGGTATCGACTTTGCCCAGTACGAAATCGACGAACCGATCCAGTACGTGAAGAGCAATGCGATTCAGTCGGCGACGAAAAACCTGCAGAACAACGACTGGACCCGGCGCAAATTGCTCGACCAGCACGCCCTCGGTGGCCGCTACATCACCGTGGTCGGTTCGCCTGAAAAAGTCGCAGATGAGCTGGAGTCGTGGATCGCCGAAACCGGTCTGGACGGCTTCAACCTGACCCGCATCGTCACCCCGGAAAGCTATGTCGATTTCATCGAACTGGTGATTCCCGAGTTGCAGCGGCGCGGCTCGTACAAGACTGCGTATGACAGCGGGACCTTGCGCGAGAAATTGTTTCACGGTGAGGCGCAGTTGCCTGAGCAACATACCGGCTCTTCGTACCGACGCTAAAAGCATCGCTGGCAAGCCAGCTCCCACAAGGGTCTGCGGCACACACAAAACCTGT
>NZ_WBRZ01000255.1:0-7794 GCF_008923895.1 Pseudomonas sp. GXM4 | reverse complement strand
TTCGATTTCATCTATCAAATAGAGTGGGCGGTTTTTTATTCCTTCAAAGGATTTTCCTACATAAAGTCCGATTACGCCCATGATGCATATCATCAATCCGCTCAGAACCCATACCGAGACCAGAATACTTGCATATCCAAGCACCGGGATTTCTCCAAGAATCGCACGTATCGCAATGATTGCGGCATAAAGGAAACCCGTAAACGCAACCAGTAGTCCGAATTTTATGGCCAGTCTTATTGGTTTTTCCGAGTTTGCCAGGCAAATATCCAAGGAAAGGTTCAATAACCTCTTGAAGTTGTAAGAGGTTTCGCCTTCCGGCCTTGCTGCATGAACAACATCCAGTTTCGTGGATTTAAAGCCTACCCAGCGCACCATGGTTGGAAAATAGCGAATGGATTCGGGCATTCTGTTGATGGCAGCGATAACTTTTCGACTGTAAATACCAAAGTTAGCAACCGTTGCATCCTGCTCCACGCCGGTAAGGTAACCGAGTGCACTGTAGAATATTCGGGACGATAAGCGTTTCAACCGATTATCCTGACGTGCGGCGCGCCTCGCCAAGACGATATCGAATCCCTTCTGGGCCTCATGATAAAGTTTTGATATTTCACTTGGCTGGTCCTGAAGATCGCAATCCATTACAATCACCCAATCACCATCAGCCAGCGATAGGCCCGCAGAAATCGCATGGTGTTGACCGAAGTTACGGCTTAATCGGACCGCTTTTATATGGGGATATAACTTTTGCGCCTTTTGAATTTCCAGCCAACTATTATCGGGGCTCCGGTCTTCAACCAATATTATTTCGTATCGAGAGGTAATTCCTTTTAATTCGATAGTAAGTTGTTTGAGTAGCTCGTCTACCAAAGGCTCTGCTTTGTAAACTGGAATAACTACTGAAATTTCCGGAGCGTGCGTCGGCTGCATGTGACTTCTGCTTGATCAGGGGAGTTTACGATTACGAACTTGGGCGTTTCTTTCTCTGTTCGGCGTTTCCCTCGCCCGAGTGTATCAAAAAGTAATCAGAATTACTTTTTCGAAAATTGAGGGGAATACGCGTTGGGATGGAGGGAGAATCCCGGGATGGCTACCGGTCGCAGGCGTAGCTCTGATGTGATTTTTCGCTGTGGGATAGGTGGCGCTACCGAGCTTGTTTCGGAAAATTTGTATGGTCGATTGCATGAATATTCGCTAAGCAGTCAGCAAATGGCCAATTCGACTGCGTTTGCGCGTCTAGCCGGCCATTTGAAGAGAGGAAGAGAAGTTTGCGATCATCCGTGTCGCATCATTGCCCGGTCAGCATCGCATCGGCCGGTGCGTCGGCACGCAGTTGTCCGGTCAGCAGGAAGTAGCCGAAACCGACCGCCATGAAGCCAAGGAAGATCAAGCCGATCAGCGTGTTGAACCACGCCATCGCCACTAGGCAAACCACCGCCAGCACCAGCGCGATCAGCGGAACCAGCGGATAGCACGGCGCGCGGAAAGTACGCTCCAGATTCGGTTCTGATTTACGCAGTTTGAACAGGCTGAGCATGCTCATGATGTACATCACGATGGCGCCGAACACGGCCATGGTGATCATCGCGGCGGTGAGTGTCATGCCGCCGAGGTTGATCAGACCGTCGCTGTAGATCGCCGCGATGCCGATAAGGCCGCCAGCGATGATTGCGCGGTGCGGGGTCTGGAAGCGCGACAGTTTTGCCAATGAGGCGGGCAGGTAACCGGCGCGGGCGAGGGCGAAGAACTGTCGCGAGTAACCAAGGATGATCCCGTGGAAACTGGCGACCAGACCGAACAGGCCAATCCATACCAGCATGTGCAACCAGCCAGAGTTATCACCGACCACGGTTTTCATCGCTTGCGGTAGCGGGTCGTTGATGTTGGCCAGCGTGCGCCAGTCGCCGACACCGCCAGCGAAGAACATCACGCCCATGGCCAGCAACACCAGGGTCAGGATGCCGCTGATATAAGCTTTTGGGATCGTGCGTTTCGGGTCCTTGGCTTCTTCGGCGGCCATGGCGGCGCCTTCGATGGCGAGGAAGAACCAGATCGCGAAGGGAATCGCCGCGAACATCCCGGCAATTGCCGGCGCGCCGAAGACGTCGGAACCGGCCCAGCCATTCAGCGCGAAGTTGCTGAAGCTGAACGCCGGTGCGACCACGCCCATGAACACCAGCAGTTCAGCCACCGCCAGCACGCAGACGATCAGCTCGAACGTCGCGGCCAGTTTCACCCCGAGAATGTTCAGGCCCATGAACACGATGTACGCGCCGACTGCCGCGTGTTTCGGGTCCAGCGCCGGAAATTGCACATTCAAGTAAGCGCCAATCGCCAGAGCAATCGCCGGCGGGGCGAAGACGAATTCGATCAGTGTGGCGAGTCCGGCGATCAATCCGCCTTTTTCGCCAAACGCGCGGCGGCTGTAGGCAAACGGCCCGCCGGCATGGGGAATCGCGGTGGTCCGTTCGGTGAAACTGAAGATGAAGCAGGTGTACATGGTCGCGACCATGAATGAAGTCACCAGAAAACCCAGCGTACCGGCCACGCCCCAGCCGTAGCTCCAGCCGAAATATTCCCCGGAAATCACCAGCCCCACGGCAATGCCCCACAGGTGCAACGTGCCCAGCGTGGGTTTGAGTTGTGTGTTCATGCGCTTGCTCCCGCAATGGTTGGAAAGCTCGGGAGAGGGCGTGTGCAGTGGGCGTGCCATTACGCTGAAACAAGTCGTAATGAGTCCAAAGCTGTCGCAGCGGGGATGTTCGCAGCTGGATGAGCGTTTTTTGTGCGCCAGTTGGGAGCAGCGGAGTATGTTATGCCGCCTTCGCGGGCAAGCCCGCTCCCACAGGGTTCTGCGTCGTCCGCTGAATTTGATTCCAGCGCATAACCTGTGGGAGTCGGGCTTGCCCGCGATGAGGTCCGACCTGACGCTGCAAAAACCTGCTGTAACGCCGGCATAAACCCACTATTTACGCTTTCTTTATGACCCACGCCGGCCCTCGCTCTCGTTCCTTTACAGCCTCCTTCCCGACAATCGCTGCACACACGGCAATACGCCGTTACACGGAGATCTTCCATGAGCGTTCTGGACGGGGTGTCACTGCTGTTGGCAGTGGGGCTGTTCATTTATCTGTTGGTTGCGCTGTTGCGCGCGGACCGGAACTAGGAGCGGCTATGCACAGTTATGACTATTGGCTGATCCTCGGGTTTTTTGCGCTGGTTCTGCTGCCGGCGCCGTTCCTTGGGCGCTTCTATTACAAGGTCATGGAGGGCCAGCGCACCTGGCTGACGCCGATTCTCGGCCCGGTCGAGCGCGGTTGCTATCGCCTTGCCGGGGTCGATGCGCAGGCGGAGCAGAGCTGGCAGAAGTACACGCTGGCGCTGCTGGCGTTCAACCTTGCCGGTTTCCTGTTGCTGTTTGCGATTCTGCTGTTCCAGGATCACCTGCCGCTGAACCCGCAAAATCTGCCGGGCCAGGAATGGACCCAAGCGTTCAATACCGCGGTCAGTTTCATGACCAACACCAACTGGCAGTCCTACAGTGGCGAAGCAACCCTCAGCTACCTGAGCCAGATGGTCGGTCTCACCGTGCAGAACTTCGTCAGCGCCGCCACCGGCCTCGCCGTGCTGGTCGCGCTGTGCCGTGGCATCGGCCGTAAATCGGCGCAGACCCTCGGCAACTTCTGGGTCGATATGACCCGCGCCACCCTCTATGGCCTGCTGCCGCTGTGCCTGCTGCTGGCGCTGTATCTGGTCTGGCAGGGTGTGCCGCAAACCTTCGCCCAGTATGTGAATGCCGTGACCCTGCAAGGCGTCGATCAGGTGATCCCGCTCGGCCCGGCGGCCAGCCAGATTGCGATCAAGCAGCTGGGCACCAACGGTGGCGGTTTCTTCGGGGTCAACTCGGCGCATCCGTTCGAGAACCCGACCGCGTGGAGCAACCTGTTCGAAGTCGCCTCGATCATTCTGATCCCGGTGGCGCTGGTGTTCACCTTCGGCCACTACGTCAAGGATCTGCGCCAGAGCCGCGCGATCATCGCCTGCATGCTGGCGTTGTTCCTGATTGGCGGTGCGACCTCGCTGTGGGCTGAGTATCAGCCGAATCCGACCCTGAACAATGCCGCCGTCGAGCAGACCGCGCCGCTGGAAGGCAAGGAAGCGCGCTTCGGTACCACCGCGACGGTGCTGTGGTCGGTGACTACCACGGCGGCGTCGAACGGCTCGGTCAACGGTATGCACGACAGCCTCAACCCGCTCAGCGGCATGGTTGCGCTGGTCAACATGATGGTCGGCGAAGTGATCTTCGGCGGTGTCGGTGCCGGGCTCTACGGCATGTTGCTCAACGTGCTGATCGCGGTGTTCCTCGCCGGTCTGATGATCGGTCGGACGCCGGAATACCTCGGCAAGAAACTCCAGGCCCGCGAAGTGCAATTGCTGGTGGTGACGCTCCTGGTGATGCCGGTCGGCGTGCTGGTGCTCGGCGCGATTGCCGCCACGGTTCCCAGCGCTGCGGCAACCATCAGCAACCCCGGCCCGCATGGCTTCAGTCAGTTGCTCTATGCCTACACCTCGGCGAGCGCCAACAACGGTTCGGCATTTGGTGGCCTGGGCGCGAACACGCCGTTCCACAACCTGATGCTCGGCCTGGGCATGTTGATTGGCCGCTTCGGCTACATCCTGCCGGTGCTGGCACTGGCCGGTAGCCTGGCGATGAAGAAAAGCGCACCGGTCGGCCAGAACAGCTTCCCGACCCACGGCCCGCTGTTCGTGACCCTGTTGACCGTGACCATTTTGCTGGTGGGCGGCCTGACGTTCTTGCCGACGCTGGCGCTCGGTCCTGTCGCCGAACATTTAAGTATGGGCTTCTAAGGAATCCATCATGAATATGCCTGCAATCAAACCCGCCGCCGTCAAAGCGCCGGAACAAGCCAAAACCGCGATCTCGGCGCTGTGGCGTCCGGCGCTGGTGCAAGCCTTCGTCAAGCTCGACCCAAGGCAACTGGCCCGTTCGCCAGTGATGCTGGTGGTCGAACTGACGGCGATTTTCACCACCGTGCTGTGCTTCCTTCCGGATGCCGACGTGCCGACCTTCGTCGCCGCGCAAATCGCTCTGTGGCTGTGGTTCACCGTGCTGTTCGCCAACTTCGCCGAAGCCTTGGCCGAAGGTCGTGGCAAGGCTCGCGCCGACAGCCTCAAGGCCGGCAGCGAAGGCCTCAGCGCCCGTTGCCGCCAAGCCGATGGCAGCTTCAAGATCGTGCCGGCTGCCAATCTGCGCAAGGGCGACGTGGTGCGAGTCGAAGCCGGGGAAATGATCCCCGGTGACGGCGAAGTCATCGAAGGCATCGCGGCGGTCAACGAAGCGGCGATTACCGGTGAATCGGCGCCGGTGATCCGCGAGTCCGGCGGCGACCGTTCCGCCGTCACCGGCAACACGCGGCTGGTGTCCGACTGGCTGCTGGTGAAGATCACCACCAACCCTGGTGAATCGACCCTCGACCGCATGATCGCCCTGGTCGAAGGCGCCAAGCGTCAGAAGACCCCGAATGAAGTGGCGCTGGATATCCTGCTGATCGGCCTGACCCTGATCTTTCTGCTGGTGGTCGTCACCCTGCAACCGTTCGCGCATTTTGCCAATGGCAGCCTGCCGCTGGTGTTCCTCGTGGCGTTATTGGTCACGCTGATTCCGACCACCATCGGCGGCCTGCTGTCGGCCATCGGTATCGCCGGGATGGATCGGCTGGTGCGCCTCAACGTGATCGCCAAGTCCGGCCGCGCGGTGGAGGCGGCGGGTGACGTGCACGTGCTGTTGCTCGACAAGACCGGCACCATCACCTTCGGCAACCGTCGTTGCAGCGCGGTGTATGCCGCGCCGGGTGTGAGCGGCCGTGAGCTGGCCGAAGGCGCGCTGTTCGCCTCGCTGGCGGACGAAACCGCTGAAGGCAAGTCGATCGTCGAGTTCCTCCGTGGCCTGCATCCGCAACCGGAGCCGGCCCCGGAAACCCTGACCGCCGTGCCGTTCAGCGCGGAAACCCGCTTGTCCGGCGTCGATTATCAGGGCCGCGTGTATCGCAAAGGTGCGGTGGATTCGCTGCTGGCGTTTCTCGGTCAGCAACGTAGCGATCTGGCCCCGGCGCTGGCGCGGGAAATCGACAAGATTGCCCAGAGCGGTGGCACGCCGTTGCTGGTCTGTGCAGACGGTAAGTTGCTTGGCGCGATCCATCTCAAGGACGTGGTCAAACCAGGCATCCGCGAGCGTTTTGCCGAGTTGCGCAAACTGGGGATTCGCACGGTGATGGTCACCGGCGACAACCCGCTGACCGCTGCTGCGATTGCCGCTGAAGCAGGCGTCGATGATGTGCTCGCCGAAGCCACGCCGGAGAAAAAACTCGCGCGGATTCGTCACGAGCAGAACGACGGTCGCCTGGTCGCCATGTGCGGCGACGGCGCCAACGACGCCCCGGCGCTGGCCCAGGCGGACGTCGGCATGGCGATGAACGATGGCACGCAAGCGGCACGCGAAGCGGCGAACATGGTCGATCTCGATAGCGACCCGACCAAGCTGCTCGACGTGGTGCAGATCGGCAAGGAATTGCTGGTGACCCGTGGCGCGCTGACGACCTTTTCCATCGCCAACGACATCGCCAAATACTTCGCGATTCTGCCGGCGCTGTTCGCCTCGATTTACCCGCAACTGGGCGTGCTGAACATCATGCATCTGAGCAGTCCGCAGAGCGCGATTCTCTCGGCCATTGTCTTCAACGCGCTGATCATTGTTGTGCTGATTCCACTGGCATTGCGCGGTGTGCGCGTGCAAGCAGCGAGTGCGGCGGCGTTGTTGCGGCGCAATCTGCTGATCTATGGCGTCGGCGGGATTGTCGTGCCGTTCGTGGGGATCAAGGTGATCGACATGCTGCTTACGGCGTTGCATCTGGTGTGAGGCTGAAAAGAGCCCCTCACCCTAACCCTCTCCCGGGGGGAGAGGGGACTGACCGAGGTGTTTGTGCGAGGTTCGCCGACCTGAAATTCCGAGCCTAACTCGGGTTTTGAACAGCACAAGGATCGGCTCCCTTTCCCCCTCACCCCCTTGGGGGAGAGGGCTGGGGTGAGGGGGAAAAATCTCCCTGACACCCCGCAAAAGTTTGTCCAACGAATTCGAGGATCTTGAAATGTCCACAATGATACGCCCGGCCCTGACCCTGTTGGCGCTGATGACCCTGATCACCGGCGTCGCCTATCCACTCGCGGTTACCGGCATCGCCCAAGTCGCTTTCCCGGCTCAGGCCAATGGCAGCCTGATCCACGACGCTGACGGCAAAGTCCGCGGCTCGGCGCTGATTGCTCAGGATTTCAGCGGCGACAACTGGTTCCACCCACGCCCGTCCGCCGGGGCTTTTGCCACCGTCGCCAGCGGCGCCAGCAACCTCGCGCCGAGCAATCCGGCCCTGGCGACCCGCGTAATCGAAGACGCGCAAAAACAACAAGTCGCTGGGCAGGGGCCGGTGCCATTGGCCTTGCTGACCACCTCCGCCAGCGGTCTCGATCCGCACTTGCCACCGGCGGCAATTGCCTATCAACTGGCGCGTGTCGCGGCGGCGCGCAACCTGCCGGTGTCGACCTTGCAGCAATTGCTCGATAAGCACATCGAACAGCCGCTGGTTGGGCCGCCGGTGGTGAATGTGCTGGAGCTGAATCTGGCACTGCAAAACCTGTAATTCAGTTGATACCGATCGTTCCCACGCGCTGCGTGGGAATGCATCAATAGACGCTCTGCGTCTGCTGTTATGGGACGCAGAG
>NZ_WBRZ01000254.1:0-7812 GCF_008923895.1 Pseudomonas sp. GXM4 | reverse complement strand
ACTAATATTGTGCGCACCACAAATCTGTGGGAGCTGGCTTGCCAGCGATGGCGACGACTCGGTTTTGATCAGACCGAGTAAGTCTTCCCGGTATGGTTATTCAGCGAAATCACCTTGGTCTTGCCAATCCGGTGGCGGTAGATCTCGCGCAGGTACTTGATCGACTTCTTCACGCAATCACGCGACAGGCGAATGTCATTGATCGAGACGAACTTGTCCTTGTCGTTGATCAGCTCGCGGTATTTCTTCTCGTACATCGGTTTGATCGCGTACCAGTTGGTATCAAGGATCTTCGCCGGGTTTTCGAATTCGTTGAGCAGGTCGTCGATCCGCTCTTCGTCGAAGTCTTCCTGAATGATGAAGTCGAGAATCGAGTTATCCAGCGTCTCGTCGAAACGGTACGGATTCTTCGCAAAGCAGCGCTTGATGAACGCCACGATCAGCGTGAGGAAGTCGTCCGACAGGCACGGGCTCTTGGCTATCAGGGTGGTCAGCGACAGGTTGGCCGAAGCGCCGATCACCAGCGCGTAACGCTTGAGCGTGGTGTTGGGGAACAGGCTGTTGAGGTGGGTCTTCAACCGGTTCAGGTCCATGTACGACAGTTTGTAGTCTTTCGGCAGCGAGACGATCGACACCACCGACGAGCAATTCTTGAAGAAGTGCAGGTCGTGCAGCGCGGCGGCGTCGTAGCCGGAATTCTTGTACTGCTCAAGCGAAGCGCGATAACGCTTGGATTCGATCGGCAGCAGGCTGATGCCTTCGATGGCCTGAGTGACCTTGTTGAAGTGCGGCAGGTCGATCGAACGGAAGAACAGGTCGTCGATGTTCAGGCGCTGCGGCTCTTTGTCGAAGACCTTGAACTTGTCGCTGCTCGGCGGCGGGGTTTCCGGGACTACCGATTCGGCGTAGGCAATCGCCACCGGCCCGGCCAGACTCATGAACAGGTCGTTGGCGTCCAGGCGGATGGTTTCGCCGATGTCGATGCCGGCGCGGCGGAAGTAGTTCTGATCATAGTCAGTGGTGACTGCCTGCGCCGTCAGAATGTTGAAGATCTGCTGCGAGATGTACTGGTTGGCGTGCTTCTCCATGGCATTGACATCAATGTTCTGGATGTTGCCATCATCGCTTTCTTCGGCGTAGCGCATGATGTCGTTGGAGATCAGCATCATCGCGTTCCACGGGCGGATACGCCCCATCACGCTGGCTTCGCTGCTGTCTTCGTTGGCGAAGTTGTAGGAGAAATCCCATTCCTCCGACAGGTATTTGCACAGCAGGCGCCCGGCGTTGATGTGCAGCGCCTCGGACATTTCGCTGCGGTGGTCGGAAATGTTCGGCAGCACGCAAATGCCGCTGGTGAAGATCGGCTCGAAGACAAACGAATGACCGCTCTTGCCGTCATGCTCATCCATCGGCTTGGTGTCGAAGGTCTTGTTCATGTACGAGTGCTGCTGGGCCAGACCGAACTCCGAGGCCATGCCCGAACCGGTACCGCCGCCGGCACTGAAGATCGAGAAATACAGGCGCGACTGGTTGGCCTTGATCCCGCAGCTGTCGATCAGGTACGAGTGGATCATTTTCCAGTCGGGGCTGGAGAAGCGCTGGGTGTCCTTGTTGAGGATGATCTTCGCCAGGTACTGGCCGAGGATCGGCGCGTTACCGGCGCCACCGGCGTGGACTTCGGACAAGTCCATGATCTTCATTTTGCTGTAGTCGCGCAGGAAGCCGCTTTTCTCGCCCTTGCGCGAGAAACGGATGCGCCCGGCGATGTCCTTGTCGAGGTCGCCGAGCATCACCAGCGGTTCTACCAGAAACACCGGTTTGGTCGATTTGCTGGTGCCGATGCGCAGGTTGTTCTTGATCCACTGCGCCGGGCTGTAGCCCTTGTCCGCCAGGCGCCGGTCGCTCGGGCGGTCTTCGTTGTTGAATTCGTTGAGGTAGAACTTGCGCGCGTTGTACACCAGCTCCGCCACGTCGAGGGCGATGTTGGAGCCGCAGCGACCGAGGCCGATCAGGCACACCGAGGGGAATTCCTGATCGTTGTGCTGCTCGTTGTCGCCTTCCTGATGCGCCGGGCGCGGGAACACCGAATCGCGCAGGCCGTCGAGGTTATCGAGGATGCGGTCGGTGTTGGTCTCGGTGAAGTACAGGTATTGCTGGGTCGACAGCGGGCGCGAAGGCTGCGTCGGTCTGGATAATGACGCGCTGTTCGCGGCGGGGCTCAGGGTCAGATCGGCTGTTGCACTGGCGGGGTTGTTTTTAGAGGTCATGGTGCGCCATTTACCTGGACTGGGTTGGCCCGCCGAACAGTGCCGGCGAACCTCACGGAATAAGATCTCGCGTCTTGTGTGCGCGAATACGGCCCGGGCGTCGTAGTGCTGGCTGGTCTGATCGCCGGGCGGAATCCTTTCCTGATCGTTGATGAATCGGCCATGATTCGGTGATCTTTAATCGAAAAGAGGCGAAATGATGTCAACGCTACCTTCGTTGGGGTTTGCCGGAATCGGCCTGATGGGCCTGCCCATGTGCCGGCGTCTGCTGGCCGCGGGTTACCCGTTGACGGTGTGGAACCGCAACCCGGACAAGTGCGCACCGCTGGTTGCGGCCGGCGCCCGACAGGTATCGAGCCCGGCTGACCTGTGCGCACACGCCGACATCGTCATGCTGTGTCTGGCCGATACCGCCGTGGTGCGTGAGGTGGTGTTTGGCACTGGCGGCATCGCCGAAGGGGCGAAAAAAGGCCAGCTATTGATGGATTTCTCCAGTCTTGAACCGACCGCCACTCGCGAAATGGCCGCAGCGCTGGCCGAGAAAAGCGGCATGGGCTGGCTTGACTCCCCGGTGTCCGGCGGTGTGGCCGGCGCCGAGGCTGGCAGTCTGGCGATCATGGTCGGTGGTGCAGCGGGAGATCTTGAGCGCGTGCGCCCGGTGCTGCTCAACCTCGGTCAGCGCGTCACGCACATGGGCGGCATCGGCGCCGGCCAGGTCACCAAGGCCTGCAACCAGATGATCGTCGCCTGCAATGCGCTGGTGATTGCCGAAGTGGTGGCGCTGGCCGAGCAGGCCGGGGTTGATGCCAGTCTGATCGCCGAGGCGCTGGCCGGTGGTTTTGCCGATTCCAAGCCGTTGCAGATCCTTGCCCCGCAAATGGCCGAAAGCCGTTTCGAACCGATCAAGTGGCACGTGCGCACGCTGCTCAAGGATCTCGACACAGCCGTGAAATTTTCCCGCGAGCAGGGCTCGGCGACGCCAATCAGCGGATTGGCCGCACAATTGATGCGCCTGCATGGGGCGCAAGGCTTTTTAGCGAAGGATCCAGCGACGCTGGTGCAAATGTATCGCGCGCCAGACTCAACGGATTGACCCCGAGGACGGGTTTGCGCTGGTTGATTTCATCGAGCACCGCGCGCAATTCGTCCAGCGGCACCGGGCGGCTGAGCAGATAACCCTGAATGAAGTCGCAGCCCGAACGCTCGAGAAACTCGTATTGCTCCAGGCTCTCGACGCCCTCGGTGACCACCTGCAGATGCAGGGTGTGAGCCATGACGATGATCGCCTGGACGATCTCCATGTCCGCCGTGGCGGTGGGGATGTCGAGGATGAACGAGCGGTCGATTTTCAGGGTGTTCAGCGGCAGGCGCTTGAGGTAGGCCAGCGACGAATAGCCGGTGCCGAAATCATCGATCGACAGCGACACACCGAGGGCGCGGATCTGCCGCAGCAGCACCAGAGTGTCGGCGATATTGCCCATCAAGGCGTTTTCGGTGACCTCCAGTTCCAGGCGTTCCGGGGCCACACCTGCTGTGTGCAAGGCGTGTTCGATCTCCTCGGCCAGCTCTTCGCGCGCCAGATTCAGCGGCGAGCAGTTCCAGGCGATTTTCAATTCGGCACAACCATGCCGCGACAGCTCGCCAAGATCCTTGCAGGCGCGGCGCAACACCCAGTTGTCCAGTTCGGCAATCAAACCGTTGTTCTCGGCGATACCGATGAAGCGATCCGGTGTAAGCAAACCGTGAACCGGATGCTGCCAGCGAATCAGCGCTTCGAGTTTGGTTACGCGTCCGGTTTTCACTTCGAATATCGGCTGGTAGTAGAGCATCAGCGCGTGGTCTTGTCGCAGCGCACTGCGCAGTTCCTCTTCCAGTTGCAGCTCGAAACTGGCGCGGGTCTTCAGGCTGGAATTGAAGAAGTGCAGACCGTTGCGCCCGGCGCCCTTGGATTGGTACAAGGCCAGGTCGGCGTGCTTGAGCAGCTCTTCGCAAGTGGTGCCGTCTTCGGGAAACAGGCTGATGCCGATGCTGGTGGTCATCACCATGCGCCGGCCGGCCAGTTCGATCGGCTCTTTCATCTTGTGCATGATGCGCTGCGCCATACCACGCGCCTCTTCGCGGTCACGCAGGCTGATGAGGATGCAGAATTCGTCGCCGCCGAACCGCGCGACCACGTCTTCATGGCTGCGCACCGAGCTTTTGATGTGCTGGGCGATGACTTTGAGCAGCGCGTCACCGGCGTCATGGCCGAGGTTGTCGTTGATGCGCTTGAAGTGGTCGATGTCGAGAAACATCACCGCGAGCATGCCGCCCTCGCTGGTTTTCTGGCTGAGTTTTTCGGCGAACATCTGATTGAAACCACGGCGGTTGATCAGGTTGGTTAGCGCGTCGTAATTGGCCGCTTGCTGCAAAGACATACGCGCCTGATCGAGTTGGCTGAGCAAGGCGTTGACCCGGCGTAGGTCGTTTTCCTTGTTCTGCAGCTTTTTGTCGGCGAGGGCGGCGCTGATCGCACTGCCGAGAATCAGCAGGATGATCAGCGCCACGGTCAGGCCAAGTTGCAAATGCCCGGTTTCACTGCCGCTCGCTGCCAGGGCACCTTCGGGAAGCACCAGATCCAGCGCAGCCATGCCGGTGAAGTGCATGCTGATGATGCCGGCGCCGAGAATCAGCGCCGCGCTGTACTTGAGCAATTGATGCGCCACGCCACTGCCTTCGCTCAAATAGCGCGCCACCCACAGCGCGGTGAAACTGGCGCCGATGGCAATCAGCACCGACAGCGCGAACAGCCCTGGCTGATAGTAGGCGGTGGCGCTCGACTTCATCGCGGCCATGCCGACGTAATGCATGCCAGCGATACCCAAACCGATGACACACGCGGTCTTCAGGCAATGCAGTGCGCTCGGCTGCACCTCACTGAGGGTATGCATGGCCAGCCACGAGGCGAGCAGGGCGATCAGCAACGACAAGAGGGTGATGCCGAGGTCGTACTGAATATCGATGGGGGTCTGGAAGGCCAGCATGCCGATGAAGTGCATGGCCCAGATGCCGCCGGCCAGGCAGGTCGCACCGATCCAGCGCCAGATTCGCCGCGACCCCGGGTCTTCGGCATGCACCAGGCGCTCTGCCATGTCCAGGGTGGCGAAACTCGCCGCGCAGGCGACCAGATAGGCCACCATCACCAACAAAGGGTTGTGGCTGCAATCGAGGAGAATCTGCCCGCTCGCCGGCAGCTCGGCAACAAACTGCAAACCAAGCCACTCCATAGCGTGCCCCGTCTCGGATTCATCTGGCCCTTGCGTCAATCAACGCAGGCGAATGAAAGCAGTATAGAGGCGGTTTTCACGCTGCAAGGCGTAGTGGCACATTGGTGGTAATGATTTTGCCATTAGCCTCATAGCGATTCGCGCTAAGGCTCAGGCAATGCGCTCCAGCGGCAGGTCGTTCCAGTGTGGCGGCAAGGGCGGCAGGCCGTGGGCGGCGCGGGCCTTGTCGCAGTCGGGATTGTGCTCGCCGTTCTCCCACGACGCCTCGAACTCGCGGCAGGTGCTCGAACGTTTGTCATAGATCGTGCAGGCCACGGCGCTGCCGACTTCACCCGCCAGAGACATGCAACGCGCCGGTTTGCGATCGGTGCCGATCATTGCCACCCGGCTCGGGGTGATCTGCGCAACAAGTTCATCGGGCACCGTCCCGCCAGAGGATGAGCACTCACCCCAGAAAAAAGACACGCGAAAGTGGGAACAGCAGGCACCGCAATTCAGACACGGACTGGCTTCGGACATGGGCGGGGGTATCAAAGGGATTGATCGGAAGATCCGGACGGATCCGGCCGCCATTCTAGGCTTTGCCATGGCGTTGGGAAGGGGGGCGCGAAACTATTTTTTTGTCGCCGGATTTTGCCGCGAAAGCCCCGTATGGCGGGGGATTCCAGACTTATCAAGGGCTTACGTTTCGTTACAGTGCGATGGGTCGATATCAGGCTGACGAATGATGACAGACAGCCCCCGCGCGGCTGACTAGATTGCAGGTTCCGGGCTCGACGCGCTGGCAGTGAAGCCCCCATAACAATAAAGAGACGGACCCATGCAGAACTCGACCCAAGCGGCGAATGCCTGGCGCATTCTGTTCCTGCTGTTCCTCGCCAACCTGTTCAATTTCTTCGACCGCACCATCCCGGCGATCATCATCGAACCGATCCGCATGGAGTGGCACCTCAGCGACTTTCAGCTGGGCATCATCGGCACTGCGTTCACCATCGTTTACGCCATTGCCGGCCTGCCACTCGGGCGCATGGCCGACACCGGTTCACGCAGCAAACTGATGGGCTGGGGCCTGGCCACCTGGAGTGCGCTGACTGCGGTCAACGGTATGGTCGGCAGTTTCTGGAGCTTTTTGATCGTGCGCATGGGCATCGGCATCGGCGAAGCCAGTTATGCACCAGCGGCCAACTCGCTGATCGGCGATCTGTTTCCGGCGCACCGTCGGGCGCGGGCGATGGGTATTTTCATGCTTGGCCTGCCGCTGGGGCTGCTGCTGGCGTTCTTCACCATCGGCGCGATGGTCAAGGCCTTCGACAGCTGGCGCGCGCCGTTCTTCATCGCCGCCGTGCCGGGGCTGATCCTCGCGGTGTTCATGTTCTTCATCAAAGAGCCGAAACGCGGCGCAGCGGAAACCGTGCAGGTCTCGCAAGAGAAAGTCGACAGGCCTATCCGCCGCGTTCTCGCTGTGCCGACCTTCCTGTGGCTGGTGATGGCCGGGCTGTGCTTCAACTTCGCGACCTATGCCTGCAATTCGTTTCTGGTGCCGATGCTGCAACGCTATTTCCTCATGCCGTTGCAGGAGGCGGCGGTGGCCACGGGCGTGATCGTCGGCGTCACCGGACTGGTCGGGCTGACCCTTGGCGGCTGGATCGCCGACAAGATTCATCAGCGTTTCGCCAGTGGGCGGCTGCTGTTTGCCGCGTTCAGTCTGATCATTTCGACCCTGTGCACGGCGTGGGCGCTGCATGCCGGGCGCATCGAGATCGGTGTGTTCGTCGCGGTGTTCAGTGTCGGCTGGCTGTTCGCGTACAACTTCTATACCTGCGTGTACACGGCGATTCAGGATGTCGTCGAACCGCGCCTGCGGGCGACGGCGATGGCGTTGTTCTTTGCCGGTCTGTATCTGCTCGGCGGCGGGTTGGGTCCGGTGGTCGTGGGTGGTCTGTCGGATCACTTCGCGCATACGGCAATGCTGGCCGCAGGGGCTGAGCAGATGACCGAAGCGTTCAAGGCTGTCGGCCTGCACGACGCGATGTACCTGATCCCGGTGGCGCTGTTCCTGACGATGGTCTTTCTGTTTCTGGCATCGCGGTGTTTTGTTCGCGATGCGCAGCGGATGAAGGAGGGATTGGTGGCGGTGGTTGAGCCAGAAATTTCTGCGGCGACTGCCTGACCGTTTTCGCGAGCAGGCTCGCTCCCACATGATCGTTCCCACGCTCTGCGTGGGAATGCCTCAAGGGACGCTCTGCGTTCCAGCTTCGGTAGGGACGCGGGGCGTCCCG
>NZ_WBRZ01000253.1:0-7848 GCF_008923895.1 Pseudomonas sp. GXM4 | reverse complement strand
AGATCGTTCAGGTCGGTGAACCTCTGAAGTATCCCCATTCGGCTCCCTCTCCCTCCGGGAGAGGGCTGGGGTGAGGGGCTTTTGATCCACGCAAATCAAGCCGGGGTCAAACACTCCGGCCCATTCAACTTCGGATCATTCACCAGATTCGCCAACACCCGCTCGCGCAGCGCCGCCGGTTCACTGGCGAGCAAACCCTGCAAGACATGCATCGGCGTTTCAGGATCAAGCCAGGCAGCCTGCCCCGCTTCATCAAGAATCAACGGCCGGCGCTGACTCGCCGCCGACTGAGTAATCACCGCCGTACTCAGCCAGACCTGTTCCTGCACCGGATACGCTTCCCAGATCGCCGCGAAAAACAACGACGAGCCCTCCCCC
The DNA here is from genome assembly GCF_008923895.1 of Pseudomonas sp. GXM4. NCBI lineage: Bacteria > Pseudomonadati > Pseudomonadota > Gammaproteobacteria > Pseudomonadales > Pseudomonadaceae > Pseudomonas > Pseudomonas sp. GXM4. Next base: position 7,470 of record NZ_WBRZ01000253.1, on the reverse strand, counting down.
GGCGTCAACCAGTAAGGGCGCTTGCGCTGGGTGCCGCGCCATTCGTAAAAGCCGTTGGCCGGCAGCAGGCAGCGACGCAAGCGCAAGGCCTCACGAAACATCGGCTGTTCTGCAACAGTTTCGGCGCGGGCATGGGCCGGGGTCTTCGACAGATCGGTCAGCCACGGCGGCGTCAGGCCCCAGCGCGCACGGGCCAGCGTGCGCTGGCCGTCTTCTTCGGCACGCAGCATCAACACCGAATCATTCGGGGAAATGTTCCACTGCGCCTGCTGATCGGCGGGAAAACCTGGCAGGGCCGCGAACTCGCGGTTCCAGCGAAACAGGGCATAACGTCCACACATGGGGCAACATAACTCTGAATAAAACCAGCGCCAGCCTAACAGACCAGCGTCCCGGGGAAGCTCTCCGGTTCGTCGCCGTGTAGCGGCAGCGCGGCATTGTACAAGTTGATCAGCTCGCGGGCGTATTCGGCCTGATCGTTATCCACCGACAGCCCGAGCAGGCCGAAGATCGGCAGTTCACCCGTACCGCCCACCAGATCACAGCCGATCAGGTGCGCCTCGATTCCTTCGTTGGCGAGCATGCCCTTGAGCATCTCGCCTTCCATCAGGTTCGCCGGTTCGTAGATGCGCTGCATACGCGGCCCTCACTCGTTTTCGCTGAAGACTTCCAGATGCCACTCTTCTTCATGTACCTGCAGGACAAAGGTGATCGGACGACAGCACACCTGGCAGTCTTCGATATACGTCTGATCCCCAGCGGACAAATCCAGAGTGGTCTCCACTTCCTCACCGCAATACGGACATTCATACAGTGCATTTTCCAGCATCGCGGTCTCCCCAGTGACTTGTGCGTATAATCGCCGGTCTATTTGCAGGGCTATTTTTGTCTGGCTAATTTTCAGACCGTGCCCCGCGGGTTTTCGATCTAACCCTTTACTTACCCTAGCCGTTTCCAACAAGAGAGCATGATGGGCGAATTCGATGCCATCCGACCTTACGACGACAGCGAAGTACCTGCGGTACTGGCAAGGCTGCTCGGCGACAAGGCGTTTCTAGATATCCTCACCCACTTCCGCTTCCCGCGTTTTGCCGGTGCCTTCGGCTGGATGCTCAAACCTCTTATAGCCCATCGGCTGCGTCGTGAGTTTGCCGACGTGAATTCCGTGGCTACCTTACAGGACAAAGTCGAGTTCTACGTCGACCACACCATCGAGCGCGCCACCGACGGCGTGACGTATACCGGTGTCGAGCAGTTCAAGTCCGGCAGCGCCTACCTGTTCATCGCCAACCACCGCGATATCGTCATGGACCCGGCCTTCGTCAACTACGCCGTGTACCACGCCGGCCTGCCGACACCGCGCATCGCGATTGGCGACAACCTGCTGCAAAAGCCGTTTGTCAGCGACCTGATGCGCTTGAACAAGAGCTTCATCGTCCACCGTTCGATCACCGGCCGTCGCGAGAAAATGGCTGCGTATCAATTGCTGTCGGCGTATATCAATCACTCGATCCGCAACGATTGCGCCTCGATCTGGATTGCTCAGGCTGAAGGTCGGGCGAAGGACGGCGACGACCGTACCGAGTCGGCGATCCTCAAGATGTTCCACATGAGCCGCAAGGACGAGCCGTTCGGCGAAGTGATCCGCTCACTCAACGTGACGCCGGTGTCGATCAGCTATGAGTACGACCCGTGCGATCAGGCCAAAGCCCGCGAGCTGTACATCCGCGCCACTACCGGCACCTACGCCAAAGCGCCGGGCGAGGATGACGTGAGCATCGCCAAGGGCATCACCGGCTACAAGGGCCGGGTCCACGTGAATTTTGCCGCGCCGATCACCGAGGTGTTTGAAGACACCAAGCAATTGGCGATCGAAATGGACAAGCAGATTCTCGGCGGCTACCGGTTGTTCCCGGTGCATTATCTGGCGTACGCGCAGTGGGCGGATGCCGATCCGCAACTGAATGTGCCAACGGCGGCCGAGGTGTTCCCGGCTGACGAACTGGCCAAGGCGCAGGATGAGTGGCAAAGCCGTCTGGACGCCTGCCCCGCCGAGCATCGCCCGTATCTGGTGCTGCAATATGCGACACCGGTGCGCAATCAGTATCGGGTCAAGGCTGGGTTGCCGCTGTAGGCAAAAGCGGTGGCGAGGGGATTTATCCCCGCTGGACTGCGCAGCAGGCGCTGTTTTTCTCAGGTAAAAAACTTGGGAGCGCTGTGCACTCCAACGGGGATAAATCCCCTCGCCACAGGTTTGCTACTGCTTCAGAAGCGGGTGCTGATCCAGGACACCAGCAACGCCAGACCGAGGCAAGCAAAACCAAAACGATAGAAAAACCGGTTCATGCGCAACGTCGCCCAATCGAGCATCGGCTCGGCATTCGGCTGCGCCTGGCGCTGGGCGGCGAGGCTGGCCTGCGCGCGTTGCTCACGGCGGCGGGTCGCGTGCAGCAGCCAGCTGCCCGGAAAGGCCAGCAGCAAGGCCAGCAGGTTGATCAACTTGGCGGGATGGGCGGTAAACAGCGTCATCAAGTGCAGCGACATCACAGACCTCGAACTTAACCGGTGTGGCAGACGCCAGACCGACGACCGCGGCGCGAATTCTACCCAAACCCTGCCGCCCTGCCCCAGCCTTTGCGACAAATAACCTGACAATCGACCGATGGCTGCCCTGTGTCATGGCATCGTCACGTGGATGCTTCACCCTGCGCGCCTCGAAACCCGAATGGAATGCGACATGCTGCACGCGGAAAACCAGGATCGTCTGTACCTCATCACCCCTTACGACGACCAGCAAAGCCTGGTCGGCAGCCTCGCCTTCAACGTGCAGGACCGGCACTGGCTGGTGTATTGCGCGCTGGGCGGGCATCAGCATGCGGACTTGCCCGAGACCGATTTGCTGACTGGCGTGAGCGTGCTTGATTTCTATTCCCAGGCTGCCTGAACGTCAAAAGCACCCTCACCCTAGCCCTCTCCCAGAGGGAGAGGGGACTGACCGAGGTGTTTGCGGTAGATGCGCCGACATGAGATACCGCGCCGAATTCAGGTTTTGAAGCACACGCGATCGGCTCCCTCTCCCTCGGGAGAGGGCTGGGGTGAGGGGAATCGATTTCCCATACGACACAAATCTCAGATCCACAAAAAAGCCCGGAACCATCACTGGCCCCGGGCTTTTTCACGTTCGCTGCAAACTTACTCAGCGAGCACCTGACCCACGGTCGGGTCCTTGAACAGACGCGTCAGTGCGTCACTCAATACATCGCTGACCAGTTTGGTATTGGTCTCCTGATTCGGCGCCATGCCGAAGCGCTGGTCCAGCGACGCACCGTAACGGCCGCTGTAACGGCGGTTGGCGTTCTGCACGTCGGAGCGGAAGGTCGCGCCGATGGTGGCTTCGGTCACGTACATGCCTTCTTTTGGCGACTGGTATTTCAGCTCGGCCAGGGTCACGGTCAGTTGCGGCGCGTTGGGTGCGTTAGTGGTCGGGGTGAAGCCGAGCAGACGCACGGCGGCTTCGGCCTGGGCCTGCAGCTTGGGCAGGATCTGCTCGCGCTGTACGGTGATGGCGCTGGTTTCCGGGTACAGACCGCCACGGGTGCCGAGGGTTGGCGACGGACGACCGTCGACCACACGCACGATGACAGGCTGGCCGCGACCGACCGCTGGCAGTTGCGTGGTCAGCTTCGGCTCCGGATTCAGTTGTTGCGGGCTGTGGGCGCAGCCGGCGAGGGTCAAACCGGCGACAGTGATCAAACCGAACAACAGGCGTTGCAACATGCTCTTCTCTCCAGAATCAGGCACAAACAGGCCGGCAGTATAGCGGTGGGCCACTGCACGTAACCAGCGTCGCACAGTGAATACTGCAATGTCAGACAAACCCCGCCGAAAGCGGTTCCTGTCACACATTCTTCACCGTCCATACACCCTGGCGTCATGGCTTGCCGACAAGCTTCAAAGCAGTCCTCCTTCAAGGAACTCTGCCATGCGTTATCTGATCTCGCTGTTCGCCCCACGCCCGCTGCATCGCAGCTTCGCCCTGCTCGACCGCAACGGCCGTTGCCAGGCTTTCAAGCAGTGCAGCCTGCAACCGATGGGCGACGGCTGGGTGGAAATCGAAGAAATCCGCCTGACCTGGCTGAACCAGCCGCTGCCCGCCAGCGCCCGGGTGGTACCGCGACAAATGCGCGCACGGGGTCAGGTGCAGTTGAGCATCTGACCGGATGCCTAATAAAAGTCATTAAACACGAGCAACTGCGCGCATTTCTTCGCTACAATCTCCCCCCGATTATAAGGACGTCTCCTGATCGGGCCCCGCAACAGCGTCAATGCGCATGCATCGACATCAAAATCGCCCACAGAGAGCCGCCCACACAGATCGAGTGAAGTTGGCGCGCTTGCCTGTTCTTCCGGCAAAAACCCGCTTTTCGCGAATCTGCAGAGCTGTCATTCGCTCGGCCACCGCGTTGTTTTGCCCTAGCGGGCAGGTGCCAGGCCAAGGCAGCCCTTTTTTGAGGTTCACGTCTTCAAAAGAGCGTGAAAAAAACGGGTTTTCACAACTTCACAAGAGTGTGGCGAGCAAATGAATAGTTTTGCGTCTGAACATGCACCATTAGCGTCTGAAACAGCCCAACGACACAGGACCGGGTATACCTCGAACATCGGAGCCTGAAGCCTGTCCGCTACGGATTTGGTTGCACGAAAACGGATGACTCGACCATAAGTCGAATTGCCAGCCCTGCGTGAAAATGCGTTCATGGAACGCTTGAAACCAGGCCGCACGCATCCGTCGAAGTTGCGAAAAATTGCGAAGATTCGGACATGGCCCACCTGACCACGGATAGCCCGGGCCCACTGACCTGCCCTGGAACGCCTGGCAGCCATGCCGACAATTTGGTGCTGCAGATTTGGGAGACGCGTTAAATGGCGCATAACGAAGCAGTCGACGTAGTTCTGGTAGGGGCCGGCATCATGAGTGCCACCCTGGCCGTACTGCTCAAAGAGCTCGACCCCGCGATCAAGCTGGAAGTCGTCGAGCTGATGGATTCCGGCGCCGCCGAGAGTTCCAATCCGTGGAACAACGCCGGTACCGGTCACGCCGGCCTGTGCGAGCTGAACTACACCCCGCAGGCTGCCGATGGCAGTGTCGACATCAAGAAAGCCGTGCACATCAACACCCAGTTCGAGGTGTCGAAGCAGTTCTGGTCGTACCTGACCAAAAAAGGCACGTTCGGCTCGTGCAAATCCTTCATCAGCCCGGTTCCGCACCTGAGTTTCGTTCAGGGCGAAAGCGGTGTGTCGTTCCTCAAGGAGCGCTTCAATGTCCTGAGCAAGCACCACGCGTTTGCCGACATGGAGTACACCGAAGACAAAGGCAAGATGGCCGAGTGGATGCCGCTGATGATGCCGGGCCGCTCGCCGGATGAAGTCCTCGCCGCCACCCGCGTGATGAACGGCACCGACGTCAACTTCGGCGCCCTGACCAATCAGTTGCTCAAGCACCTGAGCAGCGCCCCGGACACTCAGGTCAAATACTGCAAGCGCGTGACCGGCCTCAAGCGTAACGGCGCCGGCTGGACCGTCAGCATCAAGGACGTCAACAACGGCAACACCCGCGAAGTCGACGCAAAGTTTGTCTTCCTCGGTGCCGGTGGTGCGGCCCTGCCGTTGCTGCAGGCTTCGGGCATCGAAGAAAGCAAAGGCTTCGGCGGCTTCCCGATCAGTGGCCAGTGGCTGCGTTGCGATAACCCGGAAGTGGTCAAGCACCACCAGGCCAAGGTCTACAGCCAGGCAGCCGTGGGTTCGCCACCGATGTCGGTGCCGCACCTCGACACTCGCGTCGTCGACGGCAAGAAATCCCTGCTGTTCGGGCCATACGCCGGTTTCACCACCAAGTTCCTCAAGCATGGTTCCTTCATGGACCTGCCGATGTCGGTGCGCGCCGGCAACATCGGGCCGATGCTGGCGGTGGCGAAAAACAACATGGACCTGACCAAGTACCTGGTCAGCGAAGTGATGCAATCGATGGAACAGCGTCTGGAATCCCTGCGACGTTTCTACCCGCAGGCGAAAGCCGAAGACTGGCGCCTGGAAGTGGCCGGCCAACGGGTGCAGATCATCAAGAAGGACCCGAAAAAGGGCGGCATCCTGCAGTTCGGTACCGAACTGGTCGCGGCGAAGGACGGCTCCCTCGCTGCCCTGCTCGGCGCTTCGCCAGGTGCGTCGGTGACCGTTTCGATCATGCTCGAGCTGATCGAAAAATGCTTCCCGGCCAAGGCGTCCGGCGAGTGGGCCACCAAACTGGCGGAAATCTTCCCGGCCCGTGAAAAGGTTCTGGAAACCGATGCTGCGCTGTATCGCAAGATCAACACGCAGAACAACATCGCCCTGGAACTGGTTGAAGAAAGCAGCGAGACACCAAGCTTCGCTTGATCTTGCGGCATAAAAAAACGCCCCATTGGGGCGTTTTTTTGGCCTGTCAAAAGCAAAAGATCTCGTCTTTTGACCTTAACCGCGAGCCTTGTCGATCAACTCGATGTACTCGGCGGCATTACGCTGATCCTTGATGTGATCAACAAAGGTCTGGCCCTCTTCATCCTTGCCATCAACGTCATAACCCGCCGCAACGAAGAAGCCCAGAAAGCGCTCGAAGTCATCGATGCGCAAACCGCGATAGGCCTTGATCAGTTTGTGCAGCGACGGCGAAGTGGCGTCGACCGGCTCAAAATCGAGGAACAGCTTGATCTGCTCATCGCCGATCTCGTCACCAATCACTTGTTTCTTATCTTTACGCATTGCCGACTCCAGCTCGCAGACATGACACGGGGCGGGCAGTTTACCCCTGCCCGACCGCCCGGCTCAACGCGGACGAATCGCCCCGGTGTGCAAATCGGCCCAGATATGGCCATTGGCATAACTGAGGAACTGCACATACACCGTGTCATTACGCAGCAGATCCATCACCACGCGGTATTGAGCGAGCGGATAGAACAGCGTCAGGGTTTTGCTTTTGTCATCGTAGGCCGGCTTTTTCAGGCTTTTGCTCTCGCCGTCGAAACTCACCAGCACCTGAGAAATGCTCGCGCCCTTGTTCAGCGATTTGCCTTTGAGGCGGATCAACAAGGATGAGGTGACCGGAATCGGCTGCTGATTGGACTGGCGCTGCGCACCGACCACCACCGAATACTCGCTGACTTGCAGCAGTTGCTGCTGCTCGGGTTCAGCGTCGCGCAGGGTCAGATCGTCCGGCGGCAGGAACTGGCTGTGCATCGGCGCGGCGGACAGCGGCAGGCTGAGAGACAGCAACAGGGCGGCGAGACTGCAGATCAAGAGGCGCATGACAGGCTCCGGGGGGCGGGGCCGAGCACTCTAGCATGGCTGTCGCGCAAGGATCAGCACACACAAAAACAACTGTGGGAGCGAGCCTGCTCGCGAAAGCGGTGTGTCAGTTTTCAATGATGCTGACTGACACGA
>NZ_WBRZ01000252.1:0-7858 GCF_008923895.1 Pseudomonas sp. GXM4 | reverse complement strand
ATGGGGGTGCCGCTAATATCCAAGCCACCTGCGGGAACGGTTTATGAACAAGACTTCCTTCTGAAAGGAAGCAACGGCCTGGCCGGGGCGCGATTGAGAGCATTTTTTGATCTGACAAATGATCCTGCTCTTGGCTGGGAAGTCATTAGCAATGCAGACGGGGCTTGGGAGGGGATGATCAAAGTGCCGCCAGGGGCGATCAGCCTGGTCGTCGAACAGGATCTGGATGGTGTGTCATCCGGACGCAGTGCACCACAAGCCTTCAGGATTCGCCCGCCCACCCTGCAACAGCCCACCGTCACCTTCGCTGGAACTACCGTAACTTTCTCCGGCAAGGGTTATTACGATCCCAAACGCAAATCTGAAATCCAGTTCACCGTCAGCGGGGGGGCGGTGCAAGTTCCCACGCCCGCAAATGCCGAAGTGATGCCGGGTGGCACATGGAGCACCGCAGCGCAGGAGTGGACTGTCGGTACCTATAACGTCACCATCATTCAAAAAATCGCTGACAACGCCAGCGGCTGGATCGACTCGCTGCCGCTGACCTTCGAAGTCAGAAACATTCTCCCCGATGTCAGTGATGTGCAATTCACCAACGACTACCAACCGACCTTCAGCGGCAAAGGTTTCAACGGAGCCTTGGTACAGCCACGCAGGCCCAATAGCCCATATCTTGAAGCGCCTGAAGTGGAGGTCGTCGGCGGGCGGTGGGCAACCCAGGCTTCAACGGTCTGGGGACCCTCGTTCGAACGTGAAGTACACATAAAGCAATATCTCGACGGTCACGAGTCACCAAACTGGTTTGTCCTCAAAGTCACCATCCCGCCGCAAGCCCCTGGCCTGAACGAGCCTGAAGATGACGGACTTTCGCCCAGGTTCAGCGGCACGTGCTGGCCGGGTGCGACCGTGAACATTGAGTACAGCGACGAAACCGGCATTGTGCACGAGGGCATCGTCAGTGCTGGCACTTGGCAGTTCAGGCGCGACAAAGAATTTGCCCTGGATATCACACATACCGTCACGGTAACCCAAGTCGCCGCTCAGCAAACTTCGCAGCCGACGTCCACGACCTTCATTGTCAGGAGAGCGATGGTCACGCCAGTGATCACCCAGCCGCCGGACGGCTCGCAAGTCGGTCGTGCTGTAACGGTCGAGGGCGCGATGGGTATGGTGGGCGCGACTTTGCAACTGCGCGACAAGCAGTTTGATCGCCCCTTGGGCGATCCGAAAATATTGAGCCAGGATGGCGACTGGTCGATTGACCTGAGCCTTGAGCAATTCAGGCTCTACACCTTTGACGCCCAGCAAACACTGGACGGTCGACCGTCGCTACGCAGTGACGAGCATGAATTCACGGTGGTGCTGCTGCCGCCGGAAGTTCTCCAGCCGATACCAAACGGCAAGTTGCCACGAACCGCGCTGCTCAAGGGGACGGGCATGAGGGGCGGGGTTGTCGAAGTCTGTCTGCAAGGGCTTGCCGAACCTCTGCTCAGTGATGTCATTGTGGATTGGGCGGGCAATTGGCAAGCCGAAGTGACGTTGCCGGTGGGCAGCAAAACGATCTGGGCCCGGCAAAAATTCACGGATGAAAGCGGCAAACTGCAGGAGTCGAAAGACAGCGAGCCGCTGCACTTTGACGTTGTGCCAGCTGCCCCCTTCCTTGAAACCCCGATCGAGGGCGATGCCATCGGGCAGCAGGTGGTGGTGTGCGGTTTTGGTGTGCCGGGCGATACGGTCACGGTGACGCTGGTCGGAGCCACGCGCTCAGAACCGGCAAGCGCCATCGTGCAGGAAAATCGCACCTGGTCAGTGATGCTTGATACAAGTCCACCCGACGGGGGGCTTTACCGGCTGGAGGCAATCGCATCACTGGACGGGTTCGAATCATTTGAAACCCTGCGCTCGGTCATTTTGGGTACTTTTGTGCCAGCCCTCGACGAGCCGGTGCCGGGACGCTGGATCAGTCATCCAGTGCAGTTCAGCGGCAAGGGCCGTCCGGGCGTGGGCGCCCTCGTGAGTTGGTACAACCCGGATGTTCAGTGGCTGGCTCAGGTAACTGTGGTCGATGGGCACTGGCGTGGGGAGGCGACAAGGGCACTGCCTCTGGCGGGCAACTGGTACCGATTCCGGCAGACGCTGACTGACGCAGCGGATGACGCGACGGTGTCCGATTGGGCCGACAGTGCGCGTTTTGAAGTCGAAGCCGCACGCTTGGGCAACGACAATTCCTGAAACGCGGCTTCCGACGAACGGCTATAAAGCCTGTCATAACTGACAGTGGACTTGACGACATTCGAAGCGCTCAATCGTACTCATTGAATGTGCAGCCTGACGACGGACGTCAGGTTGCGCGGGCCAGTTGTCGCCTTAAGGAAATCTGATCATGGTTGATTCGCGCCGTCCCCCCCTGCAGCTGTTCGATCAGTTGTTCAGCAAGGAACAACGAGCACAGAACGTCGGACTGCAGAACCTCGAGACATACCTGCAAAACGGTGGATCAATTTATCCACTGGTTGAAAAGGGGGTTCAATGCATGGTCCAAGAGCATCAGCTCAGCGTTGAGCAAGCGCAACAATATTGGCGCGGCGCCAATAGCCTGGCCACGTCTCAGCGGCGCCATTTTATCGAGCAGACGCTGCGGGGCACCAGGCCCGCGCCAAAGCGCAGCTCCAGCGGTTTGTTATCGATCGTGGACGGTCCCAATTATCACGCTCTGATCGGTACCGATTTTGCTGCACTGTGCCCGCCAGATGCGCTGGAGTCCATCTGGTCGCCAGTAGCCTATCTGATCGACTTGTTGCGCTGGGTTCGTGACCGTCTGGAGGGCATCAACCAGGAAGAAAAATATGCGCTGCATAACCGGCGCACGGATTTGCTGGCACTGAACGTCGACTTCAATGCGGTTTATCAATCGATCTCGTCTGTAGACATCATCGTCGAGGTGCTGGAGAAATTCATCGAGGCGAACACGGATATCGAGTCGACCGAAGACGCACTGATCGAAGCCCGCTATCCCAATGGCCTGCCTTATTACCAGCATTGGGTCACTATTGATGGTATCGCGCAGTTTCACGACTTGTCGGTGGGCGACTTCGAGCACCGGGTCGACCTGGCTTATCCCTATTTTCTGCAAGCCAATGCTCGAGGTGCCAATACTGCAAAGGGTTTCGCCCATGCCTCGCGGCTTGGCCCTTATCAGCGCCTGTTGCTGACAGAACCGCGTGCGGATTTCGAACTTCGCGAAGCTTTTTTTGCGCACAACTTTGGTACCACCAACCTCGACAAATACCAGAACCTCAATCAGGTGGTGTTCTTGGGTGGGCGCACCAAACTCGACAGTCGACAAATCGAAGCCCTGCTGTCGATTGGCGACTTTGCTCCCGTGCGCTCGGCCAATGTGACTTATGCCGATGTCAAGCCCGAGCATCCGGAAAGCGAGCGCTCAGGGTCGATCTATATCAATGACAACACTGCGCCCGCATTGCGAATCGATCCTGCAACCAAGCCTCTCCTTCGATTGACGGTCAGCCCCGACGAAGCCATCGGGTTCAACCGATATACCCGGATAAATCAGATGGTGCGCCTGGCCAACTGGACAGGATTGCCGTTCGAACAGGTGGACACAGTGTTGACATCGGTCATCCGGGCAACAGGGCGCGGCAATTCAACGAAAGGTCACAGCAACGAGATGGACATCTCCAGTGGCGCGGTTCATGCGCTTGGGTTGTTCCAGACGTTGCGCGAGCGCTACGAATGCACCGCCGCGGACTTTGCTGTGTTTGTGGGTGAGCTGTCGGTTTATGGCCGCGGTGAAGCGCTCTCGCAATTCGATCAGGTGTTCAATTTTCAAACCGGTTATCGCGAGCCTTTCAAGCTCGACAACGAAGAGTTTGCGGTGGCGCCGATACCGGGCGAGGTGGATCTGACGATCAGCCAGCTCTGCAGTGGTCTGGCGATTGATCCGCAGACTTATTACGTGCTGGCGAACGCAGTGGCCAAGGCTCATGGCTTTACCGACAAATTGAAGCGCAACGCAGCGATCATCTCGAGCTTCTACCGTTTGGTGAGACTGGCCCGGCTGTTGAGCATCACTCCGGTTGAAGGCGTGCTGATGCTATCGATCCTGGGCGGCGATGACTGGGTCAACGGCTTGGCCGGCACTCCTGTCATTCACGATGTACCGGACGGTTCACCGGATGCGCTGGAGCTGATCGAGGCTATGCAAAGTTGCGTGCAGTGGTGCGCGCAAAACAATCTGCCGGTGTTGTGGGTGTTGCAGCATGCGGTTTCTGCGCCACCGGCTCAGGATCCATCCGAACAGGATGAGCAGTTTTTCGAGCAGATTCGCAATTTGCTGCCGACTGCACAGCTGTCCAATAGCACTTTTCTCATGGCAGGCGTTCCGGCAGCCGGGGCCGCGGACTGGATAGAATTTCTCGCGACATCCGCCGACAACCTGGGGCCGATAACCGACGGGCATGGTTTGATCCTGCCCCCGCAGGGAAGCGCTGAGATGTACTTGGCCTTCGTTCATGAAAAAATCTCCTGGGCGGTCGACAGTGCTTTGGGCGAGGTCGAGACAGCATTGCGCCAGAACATCATCGACAGCATGCTCAGCGCGTTTTTACAAATGCGCGATACGCAGACTTCGCTGGTCAAGGAGACGCTGGCGGCATACGCCGGCGTTGGCGTGGATCAGGCATTGCCGGTCCTGAACTGGGCAGACGTCACGGTGCATCAGTTACTGCTGCATGTGCTGGAGCAAGCGGATGCGGGGAGCGAAGGGGCCGGCCGAACTCGCCCCCGAATTGCCGAAGCATCATTCGATTTGCTGGCTGAAGTTCGCCGCCGCAGTGAGGTGGTGTCGACACTGGGGTTAAGCGCGGCGCTGTTGCAGGATTATCTGGATAGCGGCTACAAGGACTGGCTGGTTCAGGATGACAAGCATGCGTTGACGGTGCGCACGCTTTATTACCTGACCTCGCTCACGCGCGCTTTCGCTCTTGCCTCAACCTCGAGCGGCCAACCGCCACAGAAGCTGTTGGACTACCTGCGTCAGGTCAACGCATTGCCGGATGTCACCGGAGATGCGAGATGGCTGGCACAACAGGCGGCGGCGATCAAACTGGCCGATTTTTTTGGCTGGAGCGTTCAGGAAGTGCGCGAATGTGTGAGCCGCATCGATCCCGACCTGAAGGTGTTGAAAAACCTCGCCCAGCTCGATTTGTTGATGCGCGTGCTGGTGCTGTCCACCGAGACCGGCATGGATGCGTTAACGATTTTTCTCATTGGTAATCTGCCCGAAACCGTCGACAAAAAATCCTATGCCGATGCCGCTGAACATGCGCTGCTTGGCGAGTCCGATACTAGTGCCCCGATCGTGCATGTTCCAGGCGACGTCAAAGAACTGGTCACAATCACGTGCGAAGTGGTGGATCACAGCACCGTCGTGGCCAACAAACCAGGCGAAAAAGTCACTTATAAAGTGACCCTCAAAGACGCCAATGGAAAGTCGCTCAGTGGCGTCAATGTTTATTGGCGCGCCACATTGGGAACCATTGAATACAAGGCGACCGGCACGGACGGCACACTTTTGGCCGAATTTATCCCCGGCAAGGTCATGGGCCGCGACACGCCCATGTTTTGGCTGGACTTGTTCGAGCCGCAATACGCTCCTCCCATAGAAATCAGCGCTGACTTCGCTACGTTGTCGTTCCCGATTGCGGAACTTTCACCTACGCCTTTGGAAACAGTGAAACACGGTCATGAAGTAGAGCTGTATGCGGTGCTGGAGGACGCCTACGGCAACCGCGGACAAAACTCGCTCGTGGAGTGGTTCGGCAAGAGCGTTCCGCCCGCGAAGATGGATGCCACCACTATTCGGCCGGCGCAGGGGTTCACTGATCAGCAGGGGCTTACCCGGGTTTTTGTCTCAAGCAAGACGGGCGGCACATTCGTGTTCAGTGTTCGCTCTCAGTCTGGGGAAAGCGAAAGAATATTCCCCAATGCCATTACCTTTGCCAGGGAGTAGCGGCAGGGCGTTGCGTACCGCCTGGCGAACGTTTTTCCCCGGGCCATATTCCAAGGAGCAAGATCATGGCACTGAGTAATATTGGCGGGTTGCTGGAAAAACGTCGCTCGGCACTGCTCGAATACTGCATCGGTCAAGTGGCCAATGATAAATACCCTTTTCTGAAAACACCTGAAGACTTGTTTGAATTGCTGCGCATGGACCCTCTGGATACTTATCAGGTGAAGAGTTCCAGAGTTGCCGAAGCGATAAGTTGTGTGCAGCAGTACATCCATGCGGTGTATCGAAAGCTGGAACCAGGGTTCCAGGATCACGAGTTCGACAAGCGTCATCTGCGCGAATGGGAGATTTTCAGCAATTATCCCGACTGGACCGTGCCCCACCAAGTTTCATGCTATGCGGAAAACTTCATCGTTCCATCGGTGCGACTGCGCAAAACCAGTCTGTTCAAGAATCTGGAAAACAACTTGAACCAGGCCCGTTTGGACAGAGATACCGTGCAGGCTGCGCTGCAGGATTATTTGCAGGCATTCGAACAAATCTGCGATCTCGATGTGACCAGCTGCTTCATGGACGGCGTGACACCGGCCAAAGCCGATTACTACTTTCTGGGGCGGCAGCGGGTGCAACCGTTTCAGTATTTCTGGCGCAAGGCCGAGATCGAGCTGGGCGCAACCAGCGTAGCGGTCAATCCGGCGGTCTGGAGTGAATGGCAAGCCGTGGAAATCCCGACCGCCGATCAGGTTCTGGATATTCGCCCGGTGTTCTGGAATGGCCGGTTATGTGTGGTCTGGGCCGAATGGCGCGACGCGGTCGTCGGTAGCGCAGCGGAGGCGCTCAGCCCGAGCAAAGTGGTGATCAATCTGGCATTCATGAAGCAGAACGGGCAGTGGTCTGCGCCGTTGTGCGTGCACAGTTCAGAACACAAGAACGAGCTTTTGGCGAGCAGCCGATTGATTGCGACGGTGCAGGTCGATTATCTGAATCCGAAGGGCAAGTTGGGGATTTTACTGACGGGCAACCTATCTTCGCCATCCGGCAGTCTGCGGGTGCATGGTGTCTACGACGTTCTGATGCGCCCCCTGCTGGACGGCGGCGCGTGGCTGGACCTGGCACTTGAGGAGCGATTCGTCAGCAACGATACGGTTCAGCACCCACTGAACAGTCAGGTGACTGTTGTCACTCGCATAACGAACCATGGTTCCCTCACGCCCTATCTCGATCTGCACGTTATGGCAACGCGCGCGGATGACAAAGATGTGCTGACGGTGCAGGGTTTTTGCAGCCCCACGGGCCTGGACAGCGCTCGGTTGAAAATGGAGCTGCGAATTGCAGGTCAGCCTTCTGATAGTGACCCGCCGCCGATCCTCGAAGAACAGGATGCAGGCGGGGGCTGGGTAACTCAGTCGTGGACTTCCTCGCGGACGAAAGGCACCTGGCCCACGCCAGTCACTTTTTCATTCGCCTCTCCCACTTCCCCGACAGGACAGAAAGAGTTCGACCTGACGATTGTCGATCTCATGGATTTCGTCCCGCCAGCTCTGCACAAGAACAGTACCGACGGGGCACAGTTTCTTTCATTCAATCAAACTGGACTGGCGTTGAAATTCATTCGGCTCAATTCCTTGTTTGGCTCGGAACTGGTGCGATGCTCGAATATTTCCGTGGACGCCGTGCTGGACTGGTCCAACCAGTTCATTCGCGAGCCGTCGCCGATCGGCGCAGAGTTCGTTGAACCACCCAATGGTGCCTTCGACGGTGCCAATGGTCTGAACTTCTGGGAGCTGTTTTGCCACCTGCCGCATTTGATCGCCACTCGGTTGCGCG
>NZ_WBRZ01000251.1:0-7924 GCF_008923895.1 Pseudomonas sp. GXM4 | reverse complement strand
GTGATGGAGGGAAAGGCGCCCAAACGCCAAATCGCAGGCAAAAAAAATCCCAAGCAGCTGATGGAAGCTTGGGATTTAAAATGCATAAACCGTGGTGGTGAACGCGGAACGGATGTTACTTAAATTCCCAACATGCAACAAGGCTTTTTCGATAACCGGTTGGAGAGAAAGAGCTGTAAGCCTTTGGATATTCAGGTGTTTTCAACAACGAAATGGAAGAAGAATGCACCAAAATGGCGCTTGATCATTTTGCGCAAACAGTAATGAATGGAGAGCTGATCAGAGCGAAGCGGAAAGGACCGGGAACAAGCGTTGCGCAAATCACAGACAACAAAAAAGGGCCCACCTTTCGGTGAGCCCTTCTAGACCGCCCAGCAGAGCGGATTTTGTTTGGTAGGCGCGATTGGACTCGAACCAACGACCCCCACCATGTCAAGGTGGTGCTCTAACCAACTGAGCTACGTGCCTGCTGTGAGGCGGCATTCTACGGAATTCCGGAGGGGTGTCAACACCTTTTTTTCACCTAACCCTATGAATATGCAAAATATTTAATTTCGCCTCAGCGACGAAGAGTTTCCGGTGGCTGGCGGAGGTTTTTCAACTCGGGTAGGATCGACGCACTCGTAAAATATATTAAACAGAGGCGGCAGGATGGCGAACACCCTATACCCAGAGTCTTATTACGCTGCGTCGGCCAATGCCGTACCACCACGCCCTGTGCTGCAGGATGATGTGGAGACGGACGTCTGTGTGATCGGCGCCGGGTATACCGGGCTGTCGTCTGCCCTGTTCCTGTTGGAGAACGGTTTTCGCGTAACCGTGCTGGAAGCGGCGAAAGTCGGTTTTGGCGCCTCGGGCCGAAACGGTGGGCAGATCGTCAACAGCTATAGCCGCGACATCGACGTCATTGAACGCACGGTCGGCCCCAAGCAGGCGCAACTGCTCGGCGAAATGGCCTTTGAAGGCGGCCGGATCATTCGCGAGCGCGTGGCCAGATACAATATCCAGTGCGACCTGAAGGACGGCGGTGTATTCGCCGCCCTTTCCGCCAAACAGATGGGGCACCTGGAATCGCAAAAGCGCCTGTGGGAACGCTTCGGCCACACCCAGCTGGAACTGATGGATCAACGCCGCATCCGCGAAGTGGTCGGCTGCGATCAGTACGTCGGTGGCATGCTCGATATGAGCGGCGGCCACATCCATCCGCTGAATCTGGCGCTCGGTGAAGCGGCGGCAGTCGAGTCTCTCGGCGGCACCATCTATGAGCAATCACCTGCCGTGCGCATCGAGCGCGGCGCCAATCCGGTTGTGCATACGCCGCAGGGCAAGGTCAGGGCCAGGTTCATCATCGTCGCCGGCAACGCCTACCTCGGTAATCTGGTACCGGAACTGGCGGCCAAATCGATGCCGTGCGGCACTCAGGTGATCACCACCGAGCCATTGGGCGATGAGTTGGCGAATGCGCTTTTGCCGCAGGATTACTGCGTAGAGGACTGCAACTATCTGCTCGACTACTATCGCCTGACCGCCGACAAGCGCTTGATCTTCGGTGGCGGCGTGGTTTACGGCGCTCGCGATCCGGCGAACATCGAAGCGATCATTCGCCCGAAGATGCTCAAGGCTTTCCCGCAACTCAAGGACGTGAAGATTGACTACGCCTGGACCGGCAACTTCCTGTTGACCCTTTCGCGCTTGCCGCAGGTCGGGCGCCTGGGCGACAACATCTATTATTCGCAGGGCTGCAGCGGTCACGGCGTCACCTACACGCACCTGGCGGGCAAGGTCCTCGCCGAAGCGTTGCGCGGTCAGGCCGAGCGCTTCGATGCCTTTGCCGACCTGCCGCACTATCCATTCCCCGGCGGGCAATTGCTGCGCACACCGTTTGCCGCGCTGGGCGCCTGGTATTACGGGCTACGCGATAAGTACGGCCTATAAACACCATTGTGGCGAGGGGATTTATCCCCGTTGGGGGTGCGAAGCGCCCCCTCTTGAGCAGGAGGGGACTGCTGCGCAGTCCAACGGGGATAAATCCCCTCGCCACAGTAGATTCAGCAAGGCTTAGGATCAGAGCTGATCCCGAGCGATGCCGCTGCGAATCCGCAGGATATCTGCCAGCACAGCCAGCGCAATTTCCGCCGGTGTCTTGCTGCCGAGGTTGAGGCCGATCGGCGCATGAATCCGCGCCAGCTCCGCCTCGCTCAAACCACCAATGCGGCGTAAGCGCTCGAAGCGTTTCTGCGATGTCTGCTGCGATCCCATCACACCGATGTAAAACGCCTCGGTGCGCACCGCTTCCATCATCGCCAGATCGTCGATGCGCGGATCATGGGTCAGTGCCACCACTGCCGTGTCGCGATGGCAGCCACCATCGGCAATGAACACTGAAGGCAACTGTCGACGGATTTCCACGCTATTGAGCACCACGCCTTCAAGCACTTCATCGCGCGGATCGCAGAGAATCACTTCGAAGCCAAGCCCTACCGCGAACTCGGCACAGGCCTGCGCCACACTGGAGTAGCCAGCGAGCAACAAGCGCTGTGCTGCACCGACACGAATGCGCACCCGATCGATCTCACGCTCGATCCGCGCGCCCTGCTCGCGATCAGCAAACAGAGTGCGCGCACCGCTGGCCAGATCAACTTCGCGAAGCAGACGACGCTGACCCAGCAGCGCCGATTCCAGTTCACGCAGGTGCGCCTGCACCGCGCAGTCGGCGTCAAGTTTCTCAACCAGCACATCAAGAATGCCGCCGCAAGGCAGACTGACCCGCGAGCGCGGATCATCGCCTTCGCCGTAACGCACGACGCTGACCGCTTCGAGAAACGCACCTTCGGCGACGCGCTCAAGGAAATCCTCCTCGACGCAACCGCCCGATAGCGAACCGATCCACTGCCCGCCTTCGTTCACCGCGAGCAGCGAACCCGGCGCGCGCGGTGCCGAGCCGTAAGTGGTCAGCACCGTGCACAGCCAGATTCGCTGCCCGGCCACCGACCATTCCAGCGCCCGACGCACCACTTGCAGATCGAGATGCTGCATATCAGTGGGCCTTGTGCTCGACGCTCGGCGCGTCGGCTTGCAGCTTCTGCACTTCGCTCACCGCCAGTTCAGCGCCCTGCCCGCCCCAACCCTGACGCAAATAGTTGAGCAGATCGGTCAATTGCTCAGGACTGAGCTGTTCAGCAAAACCCGGCATCGGCTGCATGTGCTCGAACCCGGAAAACTTCTGTTCGCCGATACCATCCTCGATCACTCGCAACAGGTTGCGCGGATCTTCCAGGCGCAACGTGGTGTTGCCACGCATGGCCACGGCGATGTGCGGCTTGCCTTCACCGCCAGCCGCATGACAACCGGCGCAGACGTTCAGGTATTCCTGACGGCCGCGCTGGGCACTCGCGCTGAGCTTGTCCAGCGGTACTTCGACGAGCTCTTTGGCTGGTGGCGGTTGCTCGCCAAGGAGGAACGTCGCCATTGCCGCCAGGTCAGCATCGCTCAGACCTTGAGTGCTGTTGTGAAACACCGGGAACATCTCGTTGAACATCGTCCCTTGCGCGCTCATGCCGTGCTTGAGAAACGTGCTCAGATCCTGCTGATTCCAGCCGCGCGCGGCCAGGTCGGTGGCCAGCAGGCTTGGCGCCAGATAACCATTGAGGATGCCGCCGGTCATGCGCTTGTCCATTTGCATCGCGCCGGGCAGGCCGCGTGGCGTATGGCATTCGCCGCAGTGACCGAGAACGTCGACCATGTACTGGCCGCGCTTCCACGCCTCACTTTTGCCTTCGGCCGGTTCCAGCTTGACGTCTTTGCCGTAGAGCATGTTCCAGCCGGTCAGGCCCAGACGCACATTGAACGGAAAGCTCAGGCTGGTCACCGGCGCGGCGCGTTCGATCGGCTCGATGGTTTTCAGATACGCGTGAATCGCATCGGAATCGGCGCGCGGCATCAGGTGATACGAGGTGTACGGCATCGCCGGATACAGATTCGCACCGTCGCGCCGCTTGCCTTCGGTCAACGCAGCGAAGAACTCATCATCGCTGTACAGACCGATGCCGTGCTCTTTGCTCGGGGTGATGTTGGTGCCGTAGATCGTGCCGAATGGCGAGACGATCGGCAGGCCGCCGGCATAGGGCGCGCCACCGGGTGCGGTGTGACAAGCCATGCAGTCGGCGGCGCGGGCGAGGTATTCGCCGCGCTTGACCTGATCGTCGGCGTGGGCCGCCATAAGCGGCGCAGCCAGTCCGACCGCAAAAGTCAGGCGGGTCAGTAAATGCTTCATGCTCAACCCTCCTTGACCAGACCAAGATCGGTCAGCACGTTGCGCGTGGCGTTGTAATAACGCACGTACCCGGTGCAGCGGCAGACGTGATGGCCGAGGCTGTCCTCGATCACCTGTTCCAGCTGACTTTTGACGATCGGCTGGCGCTGCAGCTTCTCGACCAACACCGTCGCGGCGTTGACGAAGCCTGGCGCGCAATAGCTGCACTGGAAGGCGAACTCGTCGACAAAGCGCTGCTGGATCGGATTGAGCTCGGTGACCTGACCCTGCTCGTCGCGAGTGGCGTGGCCTTCGATGGTGCGGACTTTCTTGCCCTCGAAGTAGTGCGCGCCGGTGATGCAGGTGCGCACTTCTTCGCTGGTACCGTCTGGGTTATCGACGATCACCACGCAGGCGTGGCAGATCCCCTGACCGCAGCCCAGCCGCGAGCCGGTGAGGTTTTTGTATTCGTGCAGGTAGTCGATCATCGGCAGGTCATCAGGGATGTCCACCGGGCCGACGGATTGACCATTGAGGGTCAGTTGAAGCGGACGGTTAGCCATTGAGGGCCTCCTTGATGCGCGCAGCAGTGATAGGCAAGTCACGAACACGTTTCCCGATGGCGTGCGCCACGGCGTTACCGATGGCACCGACAATCGGGATCATCACCACTTCGGCGATGCCTTTGGACGGATCGCTCGGCGACAGCGGCGGCAGGATCTCCGCAGTCTGCTTCCACACCGCTACGTGACGGGCCATCGGCAGACGGTAACGGTTGAAGTTCCAGTCACCCTCCCCCGGCCCGCCTTCGTACAGCGGCATCTCTTCCATCAGCGCATGACCAATACCCATGGCGATACCACCTTCGAGCTGGCCCTTGACCAACTCTTCAACCAGCATGCGCCCGCACTCGATCCACGAATGGTGGTTGAGTACTTCGACTTCCGCCGAGCCTTTGTTGACCTTCAGCTCGACCAACGTGGCGACCGGGCTGTAATAGGTCACGGCAGCGTTGTTCAACTGCACTACCGGGTAGTTGACGTTCTGCCGATCAAGCAAGTGGAAGCCGGCGCTGTTCATCTGCGCTTTCTTCGCTTGCGGCGCGCCATCGCCGTATTTCACTGCCAGACCGTCGAGCGGCAGGCGCTCGCGCACGCCGTCGATGCTGTATTCGGCTTCGGCCCAGCTCCAGCGGTTGAAACCATGCACCGTAGCGCCCGTCACCAGACCGCGTTCGTGGGCGCGCTTGGCCAGCTCCTCGAAACTCAGCGGTTGCATGCCGTTGGCGGTCAGCTTTCCATCGACCCAATGCGCATCTTCGCGGCGCACCACGTAAGGGTTGGCTTGGCCGCCGTACGGACCCTGACGCCAGATCTCCAGCGCCGCCGGCCACAAGCCGTGGTTGAACAGCACACGCGCCGCTTCACGGGTGGCATGACTGAAGTAATAGGCGGAGTTGGTCGCCGAAGACGCCGACGCCAGCTTGCCGACCCAGCGCGGGTTGCGCAGCAGATTGTCCTGCTCGGCCTGACTCATGATGTAAGGGTTGCCGCTGGTGATCAGCTGCATTTCCTGCCATTCGGTTTCGCCGGTCTTCACCTCGTGCGCCGGGCTGCCGAGGAAATCGGCGACGACCAAGGCTTGCGAAGTGGACATGCCGGTGCCGATTTCGATACCGATGTGGCGCAGAGTAATGCGCCCGTCTGCAGTGAATTCGATGCTGGCCATCGGCGCTTCGGAGCCGGTGCCGAAGTCTTTCTGGCAGATGGCGAAACCGACGCCGTACCAGTTATCCGGGTCTGCCGCTTCACGTTGCTGCTTGATCGTGTCGCGATTTTTCCAGACTTCGTGCACCGAGGCCTTGTCGAGGATTTCATGCAGGCGCAGTGCACCGGCCGGGATTGCGCCCTGGGTGTTTTTCATGCCGGAACGCAGGGCATTCCTGCGGCGCAAATCGATGGCGTCGACACCCAGGCGATTGGCGATCTCGTCGACCATCATTTCGGTCGCCGCCATGCTTTGCAGAGTGCCGTAACCGCGCATCGAACCCGCCTCGACCGCGCGCGAGTGATACGCGGTGACCTGCAGATCGTTCTGCGGCATGTAGTAGATCGACTGCGCTGCGGTGGCGCCAACCGCCGCCACCGATGGGCTGTAGTTGACCCGACCGCCGCCATCGACGCTCATTTCCGCGCGGAAAATCTTAAAGGTGTAGTCGTTCTTGTCCACGGCCAACTGGTAGCGGATGTCGAACGGGTGACGCTTGATGCCGCTCTGGAACTGCTCGTAGCGGTCGTTGGCCAGACGCACCGGCACACCGGCGCCGTACAGCGCGGCCAGGGCTGCGTAGTAGACGAAAATGTTGTGGTCTTTGGAGCCATACCCGACGGTGTAGCCCGGGTGCATGTTCAGGTTGGCCAGGCCGAAACGCGACGGCCCGATCATCTTCGCGGTCTCGGTCGCGACTTCCAGCGGGCACTGCGTCGCCACGACGAAATGCAGGGTTTTGGTTTTCGGGTCGTACCAGCCGTTGCCGTTGTCCGGCTCGAGGGCGGCCGGTTCGATCGACGGCGTCTTGTAGCGCTCATCGAACACCAGCCAGTTGTCTGGCGGCGTGTCGATTTCCTGCTTCATGCGGTCGGCGTAGAACAGGCCGCGCTCGGTAAGGTTGCCATGCAGGTTCGGCGATGCATTCCACACTGGACGGCGGTTCTTCAGCATCGGGAACAGGATCGAATCCTTGAGGCTGGCGAACTCGTCTTCGTCCGCCGAGGTCGCGCCACCGACGCGCACATAGCGGAAGCTGCCGTAGGGATCGCCTTCGTAGAACGGCACCTTGGCGCCGTAACGAATCGCTTCGTCATTGAATTTGAGTTGATTCTTGGCCTGACGGAAACGCTCGAAGTCGTTCCAGATCAGAATCGCTACCGGGTGACCGATGAACATCGGCACTTTGCCTTCCGGCAGCAATGGATCAGGCGCGTGCTCTTCGGGGAAGTGGATACCGTCCTTGTCCAGATCGGCAGCGGTAACGATGCGGTCTGGCTGCAGATCAGCGCCGAGCCACGACAGGTCGTAGCCTGCGTAGATGCGGTCGGCCTTGATGGTTTTCAGCAGCATGGCGTGACCCTGTTGCTCAGGCCAGCCGGGCATGTCCTTGGCGCGGATGTCGCGGGCAAACACCTTGCTGCCGCAGACCTTGGACAAGGCATCGTTGCGTTGCCGCGCCTTGCCGTTATTGCCGAGCCATTTCTCGGACGGCACGGTGACGCTGTTTTCCATCAAGGCAGCCAGCGCCTGACTGCTGAGCGGCGTAAGCGTAACGCTCACACCCGCCACCAGCCCGCCCTGGAGGAACGAGCGCCGGGATATTTCACGGTTGGACATGGATC
This sequence comes from Pseudomonas sp. GXM4, assembly GCF_008923895.1. Lineage (NCBI taxonomy): Bacteria > Pseudomonadati > Pseudomonadota > Gammaproteobacteria > Pseudomonadales > Pseudomonadaceae > Pseudomonas > Pseudomonas sp. GXM4. Next base: position 280 of record NZ_WBRZ01000251.1, on the reverse strand, counting down.
ATCCTCTGGGCGGTTATAGGTCCGCCCTTGTGGTTATCTACTGGGGATCTCGAGTCGTGCAGAAGCTCTTTCTGGCGAAGCAAAGAGCTGTGTTGACAGTGCAAAGCTGACCGAAAGGTTAACTTTAAAGGTTTCTGCGCCCACAGCAAACAACCAGTTACAAAAACCTGACTAAATAATCAAAAAAATCAATGCGACGTGGCACCGCAGTAGGCTTGCAGAGATTCTTGTAGGAGCTGTCGAGTGAAACGAGGCTGCGATCTTTTGATCTGGATTTTTT
>NZ_WBRZ01000250.1:0-7938 GCF_008923895.1 Pseudomonas sp. GXM4 | reverse complement strand
AAAACCACTGTGGGAGCGAGCTTGCTCGCGAAAGCGGTCTGACATATACCTCAGCAATATCTGGAACACCCCATGCCCAACATCCTCCTGGTCGAAGACGACACCGCCCTCGCCGAACTGATTTCCAGCTACCTGGAGCGCAACGGTTACTCCGTCAGCGTCATCGGCCGTGGCGACCATGTGCGCGAACGGGCGCGGATCAGCCCGCCGGATCTGGTGATCCTCGACCTCATGCTCCCGGGCCTCGACGGCTTGCAGGTGTGCCGCTTGCTGCGCGCCGATTCAGCGACACTGCCGATCCTCATGCTCACGGCCCGCGATGACAGCCATGATCAGGTGCTGGGCCTGGAAATGGGCGCTGACGATTACGTCACCAAACCCTGCGAGCCACGGGTGCTGCTGGCTCGGGTGCGTACCTTGTTGCGGCGCAGCAGCCTCGGCGAGCCTTTGGCGGTTAATGACCGGATCGTCATGGGCAATCTGTGCATTGACCTGTCCGAGCGCACCGTGACCTGGCGTGATCAAGCGGTTGAGCTGTCCAGCGGCGAATACAATTTGCTGGTGGTGCTGGCCCGGCACGCTGGCGAAGTGCTGAGTCGCGATCAGATTCTTCAGCGGCTGCGCGGTATTGAATTCAATGGCACTGACCGCTCGGTGGACGTGGCGATTTCCAAGCTGCGGCGCAAGTTCGATGATCACGCCGGCGAGGCGCGCAAGATCAAGACTGTGTGGGGCAAGGGCTATCTGTTCAGCCGCTCCGAGTGGGAATGCTGAGCTGATGTTTCGCATCCTGTTTCGCCTGTATCTGGTGACCATCGTCTCCTATAGCGCGGCGATCTATCTGGTGCCGGATCTGGTAGTCATGGCTTTCCGGGATCGCTTCGTCACCTACAACCTGGACTTTTCCCGAGGTCTGCAATCGCTGATCACCAAGCAGTTTCATGCTGCGCCGCAAGAGCAGTGGCCCGAGATTGCAGCGGCGATGGACAAGGAATTCCAGCCGCTGCACATCGTCCTGACGCCAATCGACGACCCGGTGTTCACTCCCATCGAGCAGGAACGTCTGCACCGGGGTGAAAACGTTGTGCGCATCGGCGACTGGGGCTGGCGAACATTGGCGGTAACTCCGCTGAATGCGGACATGGCCGTGCGCATGGTCGTGCCGCCCGATCCGGTCGACGTCGATCTGTTGTACTGGAGCATCAACGTGCTGATCGGTGCCATGTTGCTCGGCTGCCTGCTGCTCTGGTTGCGCCCGCACTGGCGCGATCTGGAGCGCCTGAAAGGCACCGCCGAACGCTTCGGTAAAGGCCACTTGAGCGAGCGAACCAGGATCGCCCCGAGTTCGAACATCGGCAGCCTCGCCAACGTGTTCGACACCATGGCCGGCGATATCGAGAACCTGCTCAACCAGCAGCGTGATCTGCTTAACGCCGTTTCCCATGAATTGCGTACGCCGTTGACGCGTCTGGATTTCGGCCTGGCATTGGCCTTGTCGGAAGACTTGCCGGCCGCCAGCCGCGAGCGCTTGCAGAGCTTGGTCGCGCACATTCGTGAGCTGGATGAATTGGTGCTGGAGTTGCTTTCCTACAGCCGTTTGCAGAATCCGGCGCAATCGCCCGAGCGCATCGAGGTGTCGCTCGACGAGTTCATCGACAGCATTCTCGGCAGCGTCGATGAGGAGCTGGAATCGCCGGAAATCGTGATTGACGTTCTGTTGCACGGTCAGCTCGAACGCTTCGCGCTGGATCCGCGCCTGACCGCTCGGGCCATTCAAAACCTGTTGCGCAATGCCATGCGCTATTGCGAAAAGCGCATTCAGATTGGCGTGCAGGTCATTGGGGGCGGTTGTGAGATATGGGTTGACGACGATGGCATCGGCATTCCCGACGACGAGCGCGAGCGGATCTTTGAACCGTTCTATCGGCTCGACCGCAGCCGTGATCGCGCGACCGGCGGATTCGGCCTCGGTTTGGCGATCAGCCGCCGCGCGCTCGAAGCGCAGGGCGGCACACTAACCGTTGAGAGTTCGCCGCTGGGTGGGGCGCGATTCAGGCTGTGGTTGCCGGCCATGGCCTGAACCGGATGACGAATATCAGGGCTGCGTTGTGGCGCTGGTCTGCAACACGCATTGCTGGGTTTTACTGTCCCAGACCTGGCCTTTCGGGCATTCGGGTTTCTTGACGGCGTCGCTTTCATCGACAGCAAAAACAGCAGGGCTGGACAGGGCGGCGACCAGCAGCGGGACGGCGAACAGCACTTGGCGAATGTTCATGGTCAATCTCCACTTTTATCAGCTTGGGGAAGTTGTTGTTCTCCTTTGCAGTGACTGTGCAGTTCTGCGGATGATTCAATGTTCTGCAGCGGGCCATTGACTTGTCATCTGCCGGCAGGCTAATTTCCAGCCCATGACTTTCACCGTATCGCGCTGCCAGCCAAGCATTATTACCGCCATTCCTCAACTGGCGGGCTAGCTCACGGCTGCAGCACCCAACCCGCCCTAGAGGCGGGTTTTTACTTTCTGTCTCCGGGGTTCTGAAAAATGTCAGGAGACGACCATGCCGCACAGCCCCGACCAGCAAGCTTTGCTTGAGCATTACGTGAAAAAGATCCTGGCCGCACCGGTGTACGACATTGCGGTGCGCACGCCGTTGCAGCTTGCGCCAGCGTTGTCGGAAACATTGGGCAATCGGGTCCTGCTCAAGCGCGAAGATCTGCAACCGACGTTCTCTTTCAAGATCCGTGGTGCTTACAACAAACTCGTGCAACTGAGCGATGAGCAGCGAGCGCGGGGAGTGATCACTGCATCGGCGGGTAATCACGCGCAGGGTGTAGCGCTGGCGGCACGGGAATTGGGCATCGGCGCGACGATCGTCATGCCGTCTACCACCCCTGAGCTCAAGGTGCTCGGCGTGCGCAGTCGCGGTGCCGACGCATTGCTGCATGGCGAGAGTTTCCCCTTTGCTCTGGCCCATGCGTTGCACTTGGCCGAACAGACCGGATGCACGTTTGTTTCACCGTTCGATGATCCTGACGTGATCGCCGGACAAGGCACCGTGGCAATGGAAATCCTGCGCCAGCATCAAGGCGCCCTGGACGCCATCTTCATCCCGGTCGGGGGCGGAGGTTTGATCGCCGGTATCGCGGCCTACGTCAAATACCTGCGCCCGGAAGTGCGGATCATCGGCGTCGAATCCGAACATTCGGCGTGCCTGCAAGCGGCTTTAAGTGCGGACGAGCGGGTGGTTCTACCGAGCGTCGGCACCTTCGCCGATGGCGTAGCGGTAGCGCAGATCGGCGCGTATGGCTTTGAGGTTTGCCGCTTCTGCGTAGATGAAGTAATCACGGTCAGCAATGACGAGCTCTGCGCCGCGATCAAGAATATCTACGACGATACCCGTTCGATCACTGAACCTTCAGGTGCGCTGGCCGTGGCGGGGATCAAGCGGTACGTGGCGCGCAGCGGCGTTCGCGATCAGACATTCGTCGCCATCGACTCCGGGGCCAACATCAACTTCGACAGCCTGCGCCATGTCGCCGAACGCGCCGCTGCTTGCGGCGTGCCGGCGTAACAAGCGCTCGGGTTATTCCTGCAGGGCGGTGCCGACTTTGTCCGACGCCGACCAGATGCGATAACGCACTTCGACATCCGACGGCGCGTACACCACAACCGGCAATTTGCTGTTGTAACGCAACATGAAGCCGTCGCCGACGACCGGAACGAAAGCACGTTTTTTCTGACTGCCGGGCGGGCAGGCCATCAGCGTGCTCATCGGGCCGATGACCTTTTCCAAGCGATAGAACGGATAGCCCCAGCCTTGCAGATTCTTTTCATCGAGCACACCGCCCAGACGTTGACGGTTGCAATCCACCTCCAGAGTTTTACCAGCGAGAATTTCAACCTGGAAATTCTCTTCCTGCTCTTGTTTCGGCAGATGGATGACCTGACGGGTAAACCCGGTTTCGGCTTTGGGATACGGCGCGACGTCTTCGAGTTTGGCGGCGTGAGCGAGGGTGGAAAGGTTGGCGATTAACAGGCCAGTGATCGCGCAAATTCGTAAGGAATTCATGGAAGCCTCCGTGCGGGTTGAATTGCAATGGGAGACATTCTTGCCGTCATGGTCTTCGAAAGCAAATTCAGCCGGAGATTGCAGATTGCAGTGGACGGGTGGTCGGTTCATGCATTTTGCAAATAGCAGGATACTGGCCACTTTTCCAAGTGCTTGATTTTGCAGGGCGTAAAACGAACCGATCAAAGGCACGCTTTATGCGTTCTTTCCGTGAGGCGCACTGGATTTGGGCGCCTACACTCCAATGGGCATTTCGCAGTACCACCATTTGCCGCACCAAGGAAACAGCGGGGGCACACCCGTGAAGGCGCAGCAAAGGGTCAGCGTGAATACTTGATTGGCAATCGCACAGAAAGGAGAGGGTTCGCCATGTTTTTATCTGCCTTGGAATTACGCAATATCATTGAAAGCAGCTTCTTGCCGAAACGCTGCCAGTGCACGCTGTCACCCGACTTGTCGATGTCCGTCAAAGTCTTTGGCGACCATCGGACCGACCAAGCCGATCTCTACGTCAGTGGAATCGACGCCAGCCGCCTGAACAGCTGCCGTGAAATCAACAACCTGGTCGCTGGCCTGCGTTCCGACCTCGCGCAACAAACCACGACACATCAAACCAGCGCTCGTTCTCGAGCCGTTTAACCCACCGTTTCACCCAGTTCGACCGTCACGCGCCGGGCCTGCACGAAACCCAGGCCCAGCGCGAACTCGACCAGCACCGCGAGCAAAATCCCGGGGCCGGCATGGCCATTGAGCCATTCGCCAAAACCCAACGCCGCCAAACCGAAACAGCCGACGATAAAACCAGTGCTCAGTGCACTGCGTGCCGCTGACGGCGGAGCATTGCGCAGCAAATAAAACATCACCCCCAACGCCGCAAACAGCACCGCGCTGCGCCTTGCGACTATGCCGGTGCCTTCCGAATAGCCAATACTCCAGATCGCCAGCAACACCTCCGGAAAAAATCCCCAGACCAGCGCCAGCAAAAAACACAGGATGGAAGTAAAACTCGACAACGTGCGGAACGACAACTGCATGGCCAATCCTTGCGGCAGTAGGGTAGGCCCCGAGCATACCCGCCGGAGCAACCCCACGCCTATGGCCGACCGGAAATTCAGAAACGTCTGTCAGTTCTGTTGACTGCATGCGTCTGATAATTTCCTGTAACTGATATGTGCGGGCTTGCCGGTGTTGTCGATGTATTTCATGTTGGCGGTGATGACTTTGCATTCCAGGGTCGGCGGCTCGGTTAGCAAAAGCACCTTCGCCACGTGTAGTGGCATGCCGTATTGGTAGGGTGTTTGATTCGATGTGGCGGAGGTGTCGTTGGCTTGGGCCAGTGCGGCGTATGAGCAGCAGGCGAGGGTGGCGGTGAGCAGGAAGGGACGAATGTTCATGAGAGGACTCCAGCGTAACGGATAGGCGCCCGGCACGAAGCCGGACGAGCCTGCCGCACTGGGCGTCAGCGGGGGAGAGCTGAGGGTGTGCGGTGATATGGAGTCTCTGATTGTGGCGTTAAGGCTGAGTTAACCGATGTGAATATGAGCTGAGTTATTTACGGTTGCTTTTTCCTTGTCTCGGGCATTTGTCGTTTGCGATATGAATCATTAGGGTACGGGCTTTGACGTGCTCGAAAAAAATTAATGATAAGGCTGTGCTGCTAAATTTCAGTACCCTAACTTATCTGGAAAAAACGAGAGCGATGGGTGAGTGGCCTTCCACGTTTTTGCGAGTTCTTTTGCTTTTTCTAGTTGCTCTTTTGACAGCTTTTTTTCTATGTCAGGTAATGTGTCGTTGACATCTCGTATTACGTTACCTCCGCCATTAAGCTCCAGCAGATTTGAAAGTAAAGCATACGACTTTACTGGGTCGAACGTGAAACCGTACTTGGAGTTTTCTTCACCTATGTAAGATGCATATCCAAATACACCTTCTACATAGCTTGAGTCGGCGGCTTTCTCGTTCCAGAATCTGAACGAGGCTAAATCATTTTTTTCTATCATGATCGCGGCTAACCCCATCATTGCGAGTGGATAACCATTTTCAGCGGATGCCTTCATCCATCGTTCGATAGCTTGGTTGCGCCTTGAGGGTAGTAAAAATGAGCCATTCCCTTCTTGGTACTTCGTCGCAAGACGGAACTGAGCAAATGCGAATCCATTCTCTGCAGATTTTTCCAGCCATTCCTCGTTGCCCGTCATTTCATATAGCAGGTACATCGACTCGCTATCGCCCTGCTTTGCTCGCTCAACTGCAAGGCTTTTAGCATTAATTACCCAGCTACTGGCAGAGTCTTCACCTGGAGGACAGTTATTCATGGTCGTACACAAATCTTCTCCAATCCTTCCAAGGCGAATCATGGCGTAGATGTTCCCCTTTTTTGCGGAGCTTTCGTATGCTTTTTTAGCCTCCGGAGTCATGTGACGGTTGTTTTTTCTTAGCGCTTCACCGAGATAATAAAGTGCTTCATCGTCACCGCCTTCGGCTGCTTTTTTTAGTGGTTCAATTGCAGAGATAGCTTTGTATTGATTGTATAGTTCAATGCCCTTGGTTTTTGCCTGAGATTGTTCGTTCGTAAGCGCGTTTGACTGGGCTGATACTAGGCTTAAAAATGTTAACGCAGTGGCCAGCAGTTTCATTGAAGTCTTTGCCTGTTCAGTCGTTCATCAAGGGCAGTGGCGATAATTTATCTAGATGGAATTTGGGTGCGGACAACTTAAAAATATACTCAATTACTCAGCTTGTCGGGGAAGAAAGACAGCGGTGGGTGATTGGTTTTCCATTCTTCAGCGACGATTTTTGATTCTTCAATTTGTTCTGGTGTCATCTTTTCAGAAATTTTTTCGATCTTACGGTCGACATAATCTTGCACGCCACCGGCGTCACCGAGTTCTTTTAACAAAGAGAAAATAGCGTAGCCTTTGACTAAATCCAAAGAGTAACCTACTTTATCTGGCGTATGTGAAATGTACGCACCATAGTTACTCATTGCAGCTTGTTCGCCTGTTGCGGCAGCCTTCTCAAGCCAATGTCGAATGCTCGCCATGTCTCCTTGCTTATAAAGCGTCTCTAGATATTGCATCATAGCTTTAGGGTTGCCACCTTCCGCAGAGAGTAGCAGCCATTTTTTGACCGACGCTTCACGTCCTCCAGGAGTAAAGAAGTAACCCTCTCCCTGCCTTTCGCTGATCGCCATCCAATATTGCGCGAGCGGATAGCCTGCATTAGCAGATTTTTCTAACCAATGGTGATCCAGCGTGATTTCGTACATCAAGTATAAAGATTCAGGATCGCCATCATTTGCCTTAGGTAACGTTATTTTTTTTGCCTCTACGAACCATTCTGCTTGAGTTTTTTTTGACGACGGGCAATTTCCCATCGTTGCGCAAAGATCTTTTTTTGCTCGACCCAACTGAATCATTGCGTATATGTTTTTTTTCTCTGCTGCCGATTCATACCAAAATTGGGCTTCGGGAGTCATGTATCCATTTTTCTTTCGAAGAGCTTCGGCAAGATAATACTGTGATTCTATTACGCCGTCTTTTGCCTCTCGCTCTAGCTGTGGAATGGCCGCATCTATTTTCATCTGGTTGTAAAGAATGATTCCGCTTGGTCCACTTTGCTGAGGGACTGAGGATGCATTGGTAAAATTGGCGCTATACGGCGATACTGAAATCAAACCCAAGCTGAACATTAGAATGATTTGATTTAATTTGATTTTTATTAGTCTGTTCATTGGTAGCCTTTTAAATAGGGTGTCGCCCCACTAAGCGAGTAGGTTGGTAATGGGACATAATTTTGTTGACAATAATCGGCCAGAGTTGCACCAAGTAATTTTGCGTGCGATTTATAGTTTTTACGTACTTCAACA